>JBEKQS010000031.1:0-29217 GCA_049519475.1 Bryobacteraceae bacterium
CGGTGGCGATGGGCCTCGACTGGAAGCCGGGAGACCGCATGGTGGGCTTCCGCGAGGAGTTTCCGGCCAACTACTACCCCTGGAAACGACTGGAAGAAAAGGGAGTTGCAGTGACGTGGCTATCGGTGGCGGACCCGCTGGAGCGGATCGAGGAGGCGTGCCGGGGCGCGCGACTGCTGGCCATCAGCTTTGTGCAATTCCTGTCGGGCTACCGCGCACCGATTCAAGCGATTGGAGAGATTTGCCGTCGTAACCAATGCATTTATCTGGTAGATGCCATTCAGGGGCTGGGTGCTTTTCCGATGGATGTGCGGAGCTGCCATATCGACGCGCTGGCGGCCGACGGCCACAAGTGGATGCTGGGGCCGGAGGGATGCGGCATCTTATACATCAGTCAGGAACTTCAGGACCGCGTGGAGCCGGTGGAATTCGGCTGGACCAACGTTGCCGGGTACAACGATTACGCGTCGCGCGACATGGCCCTGAGGCGGGACGCGGGGCGATACGAGTGCGGTACGTTAAATACAATTGGCTGTTATGGTTTGAAGGCTGCAATTGAGTTGTTACTTGAAGTCGAACCGGGAAAAATAGCTCCCGTTATCCAAAATCTGGGGGACCGCATTTACGAGGGCGTGGTGGCACTGGGATACGAAGTATTGGGCACGCGAACACGGGAAACCGGGGCTGGGATCGTGAGTTTCCGCAAGCCGGGGATGGAGGCGGTAGAGGTGGTCAAAAAGCTGAGCGCGGCCGGAATTGCGGCGGCGCCGCGGGCGGGGTGGGTGCGGACGTCCCCTCACTTTTATATCAGCCCGTCGGATATCGATCGGATGCTGGCGGAACTGCCGTAGAATAGGGGGCATGTTTTTGCGACGCTTGGCGCTGCTGGCGGCAGGGGTGTGGACGGCGGCGGCCGCGGTGCCCACCCCTGCGAGTTACTTCGGTCACGAGATCGGGGCAGACCGGACGGTGCTCGATTGGGACCGGGTGGTGGGCTATTTCCAGGCGCTCGCGAAATCGAGCGACCGGATCAAAGTGGAGGAATTGGGCAAGAGCACGGAGGGCCGCCCGTTCTTCGCGGCGACCATCGCCGATGCGGAGACGCTCAAGCACCTGGACCGGTACATCGCGATTCAGAAAAAGCTGGCCGACCCGCGGACCACATCGCCGGCGGAAGCCGAACGCTTGATCCTGGAAGGCAAGGCGGTGGTGATGATCACGTGCTCGATTCACGCCACCGAGATCGCGTCGACACACACGGCGGTGGAGTTCGCTTACCGGCTTCTGACGGAGGACAACCCGCATTTTCGCGCGATCCTCAAGGACACCATCGTGCTGCTGGTGCCGTCGCTCAATCCCGACGGCGTGGACATTGTGACGCGGTGGTACCGGAAAACACTGGGGACGAAGTTCGAAGGCACTACGCCGCCGGAGTTGTACCACCACTATGTTGGGCATGATAACAACCGCGACTGGTACATTTTTTCGCAGGTGGAAACGCAACTGACCGTCGCCAGGCTGCACAACGTGTGGCATCCGGAGATCGTGTACGACGTGCACCAGATGGGGGATAATGCGGCGCGGTTGTTCGTGCCGCCGTGGCTCGATCCGGCCGAGCCGAACATCGACCCGATCCTGATGCAGGAAATGAATATGTATGGCACGGCGATGGCGGCGGACCTCACGGCGGCGGGCAAGACGGGCGTGGCAATTCACGGCGTCTACGATTTTTGGACGCCCTCGCGGCATTACCAGGCGTTTCATGGCGGGTTGCGGCTGCTGACGGAATCGGCCAGCGCGCGGATCGCGTCGCCGGTGACGTTGGGGCCGGACCAGATCGCGGCGACGGCGCTGGGGTATGACCCGCACGAGCGGTCGTGGAACTATCTGGAGCCATGGCTCGGTGGAACGTGGCGGCTGCGGGACATCATCGATTACCAGACGATTGCGTGGGATTCGCTGCTCTACAACGCGGCGCTGCACCGCACGGAACTGCTGCGGAATTTCTACCGCGTGGGACAAAGGCAAACGGAGCGGACCAAGCCGTGGGGCTTCGTGATTGCGGCGAAGCAGCGCGACCCCGGAGCGGCGCGGAAACTGATCGAGACGCTGCGATTCGGACAAGTGGAGGTGGGGCAGGGCGCGGACGGCAGCGCGGTGGTCGCGATGCATCAACCGTACGGCGGGTGGGCCAAGACGCTGCTGGAGCGGCAGCGCTATCCGGAAGACCGGCTCTACCCGGGCGGTCCGCCCAAAAAGCCGTACGACGTTACGGCCAATACGCTGCCGCTGCTGATGGGTGTGGACGTGAAGGCGGTGGACGCGCCGGTCGAAGCGACGGGCGAGTGGAAAGCACCGCCCGTGGCGGCGGGCCCGATGCTGGCTGCGGCCGATACGGATTCGTGGAAGGCCGTGACGCGCGCCTGGAAGGGCGGCAGCGCTGTGTGGCGCGATCCGGCGAACGGCGATTTTTCGCTCGAGCAGCGCAAAGGATGGAAGAAATTGCCGCAGCCGCGGGTGGGGCTCTACCAGCCGTGGCAGGCCAACATGGACGAGGGCTGGACGCGTTGGCTGCTGGAGCAGTTCGGGTTTGCCTACACCGGGTTGCGGAACGCGGAAATTCAGGCGGGCGGATTGCGGAAGAAGTTCGATGTGCTGGTGTTTGCGGACCAGACGGCCGGCAGCATGGAGAACGGCTACCGGCGCGACGCCATGCCCGAGGAATACACGGGCGGCCTGGGAGCGGCAGGCGCGGCGGCGCTTAAAGAGTTTGCCAACGGCGGCGGCACGCTGGTGTTTTTGAATGGGGCAACCGAGTACGCCATCTCTCAACTCGGCCTTGCGGCCCGGGTGGTGACTCCGGCGCGGAGCCAAACCGATGAGTTCTATTCGCCGGGATCGCTGCTGAATGCGCGGATCGATACGGCCAGCCCATTGGCGTATGGGGTGCCAGGCGAAGTGGCTATCTGGAGCGAGCAGAGCCCCGCATGGGATACGCAGTTACCGGTGGTGGCGCGGTATGTCGAGTCGGGGGTGTTGGCGTCCGGGTGGCTGGTGGGTGAGAAAACCATTGCGGGCCGCGCGGCGGCGGTCAATGCACCGATGGGAAGCGGCCACGTGGTGCTGTTCGGTATGCGGCCCCAGTATCGGGCGCAGAGCTATCTTACCTTTAAGATGTTTTTCAACGCACTCGTGCTGTAAGGCGCAGCACTAGCCCGGGCGCGCCGCTTCAGGCTTTCTCGGCGGCCGCTTTCCGCTTGTTATAGTCAGCCCAGCGCTTTTTCTGCGCGGCCGCAATTCTGCGCCGGCCGGCAGCGGACATTTTTCGCCTGGCCGGCTTGGAGGAGGACGCAGCGGCGGCTGGCCTTTCACCCAGCATGCCGCGGATATTCAGCATGGCCTGATGTATCTTGGCGAGCTGCGCCTGATATCCGACCAAGGCAGCTTCTAGAAGGGAACGATCTGATTTCATCGGTAACAGTCTAACATTGCTTTAGCCGGAGTGTGCAAGGAATCTTAGTGAAAAGCCAGCGGATGGCTAAGATGGGTCACGCTGCCGGGGACGAGATGTGGGGCGGGCAATCCTGCCCGCAGCACGCCTTCCGGCCGGCTGGACCCGCTGGAAAGCGGTCCGTAGGCTGAAAAGCCCGCCCCACATACGGGCGGCGCGCCGGCGGCCGCGCGGACCGGTACTCTGTACCACTTTCGGCAGAGTTTCAGTTGCAATGCGAGCCTCCGACAAACACCTGGTTGCAATTCATGGGCAGCAACGATAGGACATTACCCTCTGAAACTAGTGGTTGGGTGACATCCAGGACTTATAGTCCGAAATGGAGTACCAGCGGCGGGGGCAAACACCGCGGTGGAACGAAGGAGAATGGCGCTGGCATAACTTACGAGAATTCCCGGGCGGGCGGGGATACTTCTTTCGTACTGTACCGGTACGCTCCTGACTTCTCAACGTAGTAGCACAGTATATAGTACGCTCGAACCACTTATAACATTTATTTTCATCAAGCTAGCACTTACAATGAGTTTTCTTTTAATCGAGAGCCACCAAGTGTTAGACTGAGCAAGCCGATGTCAATTGACTTAGGGAAAGTGCTGAAGGATCTCTATACCCAGAGAGAACGGCTGGAGCACGTGATCACGTCGCTCGAGGCGTTGCAGCAGGGTTCGGCAGCGGGGCTGCCTGCCCAGAAGAAGACCAATCGAGGGAGGAAATCAATGGGCGCCGAGGAGCGGCGCGAAGTATCGGAGCGCATGAGAAAGTACTGGGCGGCACGCCGCAAGAAGAAGACGCAGGCGGTCGGCTAAGTCAAGCGCCAAGGCTACCGTTTTTCAAGTTTGATCTCGACGGCGACCCGCAAGCGCGCGGCGGAATCGGTCACGTAGCGATCCCACTCCGCGCGGGAATGGAAATCGGCGCCAAGAGTGGAAGCGAAGCCGGCGTAAGTGACACAGGGGCGGCCTGGCTCAATCCTGGTCAGCATGATGTAATTGAGATCGTCCTCGGTGAAGCTCGCGATGGTGGCCGGGTCGGCGAGCACGGCCTGGCCTAACTGGCTGGGGCCTTCCTTCATATCCTCCCAAGTACGCATCCAGCCATGCTCCTTGTCGGACTGCATGGCGGTTCCCTTCAATTTACGGATACCGGCGGCGTGCATGAGATTGGCGGCATTGCCGTCAATGGTGTAGCTGGTTTCAAAGCGGTCGAGGTTATGACCGGCGTCGAGCGAGATCCGTTTCTTCTCGAAAACGCGGGCGCCTCCGGCGATCCAGACTTCGTAAGTGAGCTCAAACAGGACGCGGATGGGGCCTACGGCGTAGACGCGCGTATCGCGGAAATTGGCGGAGGGATAGAGTTTGCCGTCGGCCCAGATACCGGTGCCGCCATCGCCGCGGGTCTTGCCGGCGGCATAGAAATCGCCGCCCTGGCCGTGATCCTTGTGGTAATCGTCCATCATGTACCAGTCGTTGATGACAAGTCTGGGGACGCGCTTGATCCAGACATCGACGGAACTGGAAGTAAGCGGCTCCGGCGGCCAGGTTTCGAGCTCCTTGCCATACATGCGGTGGGCGATGCGGTCGTTCTCCCAGGCGAAATCGTCGCGGCGCTCGCGGACGAAGCGGCCGTATGTCTTGTAGTCTTCGACGCGCGCGATCTGGCGCTCGCCGGCGGTGAGCAGGAAGACGCGGGTCTGGCGCGGCGCGAAATCGGCCTGAAAGAGGAATTCTTCATATTTCCCGTCATCGTTGGTATCGACGGCCTGAATGAGCAGATCCTTGTCGGAACCTTCCGCGCGGACGTGGATTTCGCGGGCGTCCTTGAAGGTGAGCAAGGTGTGGAGCTCGGCGACCGGGAGGACGATGGTCTCGGCGGGGCGCGCGAGATCGATGGGGTTGCGAACCGTGACGGCGGCGCCAGGCGCGGCGGCCAGACTGGACGCGAGCGAGAGGACTAATCCAAATAAGTACGTACGCACGATTCGTCTCCTGGCAAGTTACTTTTTCTTGGCGCGGTAATGGAAGGTGTTGAGATTGTGTTCGATGTCGAAGGAACGGAGCATGCTAATGACTTCGGCGCCGGCCATTAAGACGGGGCCGTAGCCCTGCATGGCGTCGAGGTCGGTGGGGCGATTGTAGTAATAGACGGCGTCGTAAGCGGCGGTGGTGCTGACGCAGATGCCGGCGACGCGGCCGTCGGGGCGCACGCGCGTGGCCAGCGCCTGCCAGCCGGCCTGAGCGACCGGTGCGTAGACGGGCGTGAGCCAGCCGCGGTTGACGCCGCGCGCGATGGCAAAGGTGAACATAGCGGTGGCGGAAGATTCCAGATAGCTGTCGGTCTTGTCGAGTAACTGGTGCCACATGCCGGTAGAGCTCTGCACTTCGGTAGCGCCGCGTGCGGCGGTGCGAAAGATATCGAGGACTTTGGCGCGGCTGGGATGATCTTCAGGCAGGACGCTGAGAAGCTCGGCGGTGGCCATGAGCACCCATCCGCCGCCGCGGCCCCAGAAGAAGCGGGGATCGTAGGGGGCGGTGTTTTCGTACCAGGCGTGGTCGTAGAGGCCGGTGCGGGGGTCCTCGAGACGCTGGGACATCTGGACGACCTGCCGCACGGCGTCGTCGTACCAAACACGGTCGCCGGTGAGCTTGCCCATCTGCGCCAGGAACGGGATGGACATATAGGCATCGTCGGCCCACAGAGACACGGGTTGCGGGCGGGCGCGGGCCAGCGTGCCATCGGGCAGGCGCATCTGCTTGTGAGCAATGTAATCGGCGATGTCGTCGATGGTGGCGCGGTAGCGGGGGTCCGGTTTCCTGGCGTAGGCCTTGACGAGGGCGGCTCCGATGGCGCCGCAATCGTCGAGGGCAGCTATCTCGAGAAGCCGGCGGTAGCCATGGGATTGCAGGCCGAACTCGGCGGTCTGCTTCCGGAAATAATCGAGGTGGTCGAAGAGGAAGTCGAAGTTCTTCAGGGTGTAATCGGAATAGCGCGGGTCGCCGGTCGCGTCGCTCACGTTCAGTAGGCCAGCCAGGACTACTCCGACGGGATAGTCCCAATTGTTGAACTGGCCGGCGCGGTTGTCGATGTCGGCGGTCTTGACGGGATGGGTGAAATCGGTGATGGGCTGGCCGGTCTGCGTGTCGATGATGCGGTAAGCAGTGGAGCGAACGATGTAGCCGAAGATGCGGTCGATCGTGGCCTTGATCTCGGCTTCGGTGGGAACGACATAATCGACGCCGTCGGCGAGCGAGGGTTGGGTGAAGGAAGGGTCGCTGCGGCCTTTGGGCGGGGTTTGCGCGAAAGCGCCGAAGGCCAGCAGGATGAGGGCCAAGGCTAATACCACGTGGCGAGATGGTGTCATACGATTAGATACGCGAAAGCGATTTTAGCAGAGATGGACAATGGCAGCGCGCGCTGGATATAATCGGGCGCAATGAAAGGAACGCTGCGCTCTGGGTTGGGGTTGCTGTGCGGAATACTGCTGGCACAGCCGTCCGCTCCGCGGATCGAAAAGAAAGTCGCGCTGGTCATCGGCAACGACGCCTATCTGTACGTAACACCGCTGCGGACCGCGACGAACGACGCTCGTTCGGTGCAGGCGGTTCTGCGGGGGCGGTACGGCTTCGAGACCACCCTGCTGCTCAATGCCACGCGCTCGCAGATTGTCTCGGCGCTGAACGCATACCGCCGCGACCTGGGGGCCGATTCCTCCCTGCTGATCTATTATGCGGGTCACGGTTACTACGACCGGGCGGTGGACAAGGCTTACTGGTGGCCGGTGGATGCGCGGGACAACGACAACACCGACTGGATCAGCGCGGACGACATTACGACCAACATCAAGGGCATCGCGGCGCGTCACGTGCTGATCGTATCCGACAGTTGCTTTTCGGGCATGCTCCGGGGTGTGAGCGTTCCTCAAAACCTGACCGGCCTGAACTCGGACCGCGCCCGCACGCTTCTTCGGTTGGAGCAGAGGCCTTCGCGCGAGCTGATGGCCAGCGGGGGAAACGAACCAGTGTCGGACAGCGGCGCGGGCCAGCACTCGGTCTTCGCAGGCGCCTTCCTGCGCGCGCTAGAGAGCATGCAGGCGGCGCAATTCGCGGCGCATGAACTCTTTGAGGAGGTGCTGACTTCCGTGGCCGGTAATTCGGCACAGGTGCCGCAGTTCGATCCGCTGAGAAATTCCGGGGACGATGGCGGATCGTTGGTGTTCAGCCGCGCAGGTGGAGCGGTTCCCATCACGCGTCCGGGGCCAGGAACAACAACCCGGACGGACGCGGTTCCTCCGCCGGCGCCGGCACCGGCGCCGAAGCCGCCGGAGACTCACAAGTTCCTGCCGAAGGACCCGCTACCGCCGCCGCCCGAGCCCGGCTACGAACCTGTGAGCATGCCCCACACGGCGCTGCTGATGTTCCGCGATAACCCAAAGTTTCTCACTGATGAGGTCGCACTGAAGATTGCCGTACAACAGGTCGCGGTGGAGCAAAGTATGTGGTACTTCATCGCCGAAGCACTCAGGATCAATCCGCAGGAGCCGCAGTTTACTTATGAGTGGCAGACGCTCATCGATCTAAAACCTGACTTCGCGCGCGGCCCGCTGATCGATGTTTTCAATAAGGGCGACGCGGATTGGTCCTTTCTGAAGAACGAAAAGGGTTGGAATGGGCAGACGGATTCGATTGTCGACGTCTTTATGTTCGCGCGCAATCAGGTAATGGGCGAAGACGGCAAGCCGAAGGACAACACGTTTACCGCCCAGCGACTGCGGCCGCTGGTCAAGAAACACCTGGAAGCGGCGGTAGCCAAAGCGCCGTCGAAGCTCTGGTTTATGGTTAAACTGCCCCACGCCGACTACGACTTCAACTCCTCCGCCATGCGGTTCAGGAAAGATCAAAACACCTTCGAAGATTCCCTCGATCTGTTGGACCTCGCCGCGTCAGCCGTCTTCGAGCCCGCGCCGGCCCCGGGCATGAACACAGCCGCGCTTCCGGCCGCCGCCAGAACCACCGCCAACTACCAGTGGTGGTCCGGCGGCCACTTGCTGATGCCGGACAACGAGCCGACGGTCAAGCCCGGCTCCGTCTTTAAGACGGTGGAAGGACTGGCGCTTTTTTCGCCGGCGGCGGGTTGGCGCGACAACTTCACACGGCTGGCCCGGATTGCTCCGGTGGATCTTCACTTTCTGGCGCTCGACCGGCAATTGCGGCTGGGGTCGATTCCGATGGATGCGGGCAAGGCAGAGAAGCTGCACCCGCTAATGTCGGCGTTGATGCGGGCGCAGGTATTCATTGATGTAGAGCATGGGCTATCCATGCCGATGACGATCTCGTCGGGGACGATGCCGGTTGCCGTGTTGTTCGCGCGAGTGGCGAAAATCAAGATCATCGATTACCTGGGTGAGGTGGTGATCACGATCGATCCTAAGTCACTGCCACTGCCGGGCGGTAAGTGACGTCTGGTTTACGCGGCCATACCCAGCAGAGCGATACGCTCGGCGCGAGCGGCGGCGCGCAGTTCCAGATCAAGGGTTGCGAGGGGCAGGCCGCGCCGCTTCGCGAGTTCCAGGTAAGCCGCATCGTACAAAGTCAGCCGGTGGCGCGCAGCCAGCCGCGCGGTCGCTCCCCATGCCTGCAGGTGCGTTTCGGGATCGAGGCTGATTGGCAAAAGCGCAAGGTCGGTTAGAGCCGCATCTCGAAAAGCAGCTTTGGTGCGGCCTCGCCTCACGCCCATTTCTAAAACGTTGGCAACCTCCAACCGCCAGAGCCCCGGAACCCAGGCACCGTCTTCGCTGACGAGGTCGAAGACGTGTCGAACCGCCTCGGTAGTCTCGCTCGAGTAAACCCAGGCCAGGGTAGCTGAACTATCGAGGATCAGGCTCATGGCCTGCCCGCGTCCCTATCGGCCTTCAGCGCCTGCCAATCGAAAGGCCCCAGTTTGAGCTTCTTGGCCCGCTCGCGAATCCGTCGCGACGCGGCGCGAGCCTGGTCGCGGTCGATTCCGCCGGTGTTGGGCACCAGACGGGCCACCGCTTTCCCGTGCCGGGTGATGACGATCTCCTCGCCGCGCTCCACGAAGTCGAGCAGCGTGCCCAGTGTGTTCTTAGCCTCGAAAGCCCCGATTTCTCGCATAGGACCGCTCTTCCAAACAGACCAGCTTAAGCTAGCTTATCACAAAAGAACGGACGAAGACCGCTCTTTTACGGCCGTGCGACAAGTCGCGGCTCGGTTTCTTGCACGGCTTCTGAACCTAGTCGCGGTAGGCGTCGCCGCGTTTCTCGATGGCCAATACCAACGGGCGGCCGGGCTCGGTGTACCGGTAGCGGATTCGCCATGGCCCCACGCGTAGCCGCAAGGTTCCAGCGAGCGAGCCCTGGAGTCGTTTCACGTTGCCACCGCCGGTATCCGCGAGCCTCGTCAACGCCAGGAGGATGCGCATCGCGTTTTCCGGATCGATATTGCGCAACTGCGTGCGCGCCTCTGGAGACCAGGTCCAGATGGTTTTCATTTCAGCCCGAATTCCTTGCGCACGTCTTCGTGGGAGATGCCCTCTCCCCGTGCAATCGCTGCGCGGGCTTCGGCGTCCTGCTTTTGTTGCTCGGGCGTATAGGGCTCGTCGTCATCCGGTGCGGTGGCACTTGCGATCCAAAGAGGATCGGCCAGCAGGCCAGCCAGGAGTCTATAGACGGTGGCGATTTCCTCCTCGGGGAGGCGCTCAACGAGATCATGAAGCTGCTTCTTGGTGGCCATCGTGATTAGGCTCCTGATTAATTGTAATGGCCTCGGAGTGGCAGGTTCAAAGAATTGTGAGGTCTGAAGTCAAGTTACTGAAAATTGACGGCGGTGGTGTTGGCGCCGCAAAGAAGGACACCGACACGCTCACCGGCCTGGGGCTGATAGCGGCGCGATAGCACGGCGGCATAGGCAGCGGCGGCGCCGGGTTCCACGACGATGCGCAACACGTTCCAGAGGGCTTGTTGTGCGGCTGCGATGGCTTCGTCGGTGACCAGCGCCACGTGGCTGACGTGCGGATCGGAGCGAATTGCCCCGTCCATGTCGCACGCCCGTGAGAACTGAGTGGCTTGACAAGGTTGCGCATCTAAAGGAGTAAACTGAAGAAATGCTGCGGGCGTCCCGGGCTCTGGTTTTGATTTGCGCAGTCCCCTTGTTTTCTGCAAGCACCCCGACCTCGACACCGCTACCCGCCAACAGCATCGCGAATGCGGTTCAGTTGGATGCTTCCGGGAACCTGTATCTGGCGGGATTTTACTTTGCGAACCCTTCGGACGCCAACGCTCCGGCTCACGCGTTTGTCGCGAAGCTCTCGCCGGACGCGTCGCAGATCCTCTGGTGGACGCCGCTGAACGGAACCAAGGACGATCGCGCCCAGGCCCTGGCACTCGGCGCCGGCAATTCGGTTTACGTCACCGGCAAGACTCAATCGGCCGACTTCCCGACTACGCTGGGCGCATACGACCCCGCCGGCGCCACGGCGGGCAACACATTCGCCGCCAAACTGGATGCGAATGGCGTTGTGGTCTATGCGACCTACATTCCTGCAACCAGCGGTCAAGCCATTGCAGTCGATCCCGCGGGCGACGCATTCATCACCGGGCTTCTCAATTCGGGCGACGCTTTGAAGGCTACCCCCGGCACCGTGGCCGGCGCGCCGAACGGGCCGGGGATCACTTCCGAATCCGCTTTCATCATCGAACTCGATCCGACGGGCAGCAAAGCCGTGCTGGCCAGCATCGGTTTCGGGGGCACGCAGATCGCGCTCGATGGCAACGGCAATATCTACGGCGCGGGTTTTTTTCTGGGGCCGCTCGCTCCCACAACATCCGGAGCCTTCCAGCCTACGGTCACCGCGCGCACCTGCGCGTCATCGCAGGTTACGTTTGAGCTTTGCGCCTATCAGCACATCGCGAAAATCGATCCGACGGGCACCCGGTTGATCTACGCCACCTATCTTTCCGGCACCTGGGGCGCGACGCCGACGGGGCTGGCCGTGGATAGCGCCGGCAACGCCATCATCGCCGGCACCACGTACTCGCCCGACTACCCCACCACGCCCAGAGCGTATCAGCCTGAGTATTCCGGCAATCCATCGTCACAATTGCAATTATTTGCGTTGTCGCCCCCGGCCAGCGTCGGGTTTGTGACCAAGCTGAACGCCACCGGTACCGCCTTGTTGTGGTCGACACTGTTCGGCGGATCGGGCGGGCAGCTTCCGAGCAGCTTTATTGTTGGGGAATCGATCGCGGGAATGGCGGTCGACGCCGGCGGCAACATCCTGATTGCGGGTTTCGCGAATTCGCCCGATTTGCCGGGCCTTTGGACCACGGCGGTTGCTGCAAGGCCGGTCGCGGCCAACGGGTCGAGCGGCCCGGGCTTCGTCGCGCGCTTGAGTGGCGACGGCGGAACGCTTTCGCCGGTGCAATTGCTGAACGGCCTCCAGCGCGATCTGCCCGAGCCTACCGGCGGCGCCATCGCAGTTCGCGCGGACGGAAGCGCCATCGTGGTTGGAGAGCAAGTCTTCACGGTGAGCCTTTCGTCCCTCGGCCGGGTTGCCGCGATCTGCGATGGCGCCGATGACGCGAAGGTCGTCAAAGTCGCGCCGGGACAATTGATGACGCTCTACGGCGCGAACCTCGCGCCCACTGGCATCCCGCCGGCATCTCCGCTATACGCAACTTCGTTCAACGGCGTCACCGTCACGTTTAACGGAATCGCAGCGCCGCTTCTCTACACGTCGGGGGCACAAATCAATCTGCAGGTCCCGTACGAAATCGCTGGGCAGGGCCAAGTGACGATTCAAGTCTCCAGCCAGTCGGTCTCGCCGGCAATTTCCGAGTCCTATATTCTAGCCGTCGCCGCGCGCGAGCCGGGCGTCTTCATTGGCCCGGCGGACTTCAGCGCCCCGCTGGCCGACGCCGCCACATGCAACGGGCAAATCTTCGCTGGCTTGCAGCCGCTCGCGGTCAACGCCGATGGCACCATCAACAGTTGCTCGAATCCGGCCGCACCCGGCTCGACGGTTGCAATTTTTCTGAACGGCCTGGGGGTCACCACGCCCGCCCAGGTTACCGGCGCCGTCGCTTCATCCACCGTTGCAGTCAGCCCGACGGCGCTGCTTGTTCTCGGCACTGGCCCAGCAGGCGCTCTTCCGACGTTCACTCTCGCAGGCGCCATCGCCAGTGTCGCGCAGGTGCAAGTCCAGGCTGGTGCGACGTCGTCAGTAGTGAATTTATATCTAGCATCCTACTCAGTTCGCGGCCCGGGCATCGTGATCTGGGCAGGGCCAAGCTCCCGGTAGATCAAGGACGATTGAAGATCGGCCTGGGGCGATGGAAATCGGTCTTGCCGGACGTCGTCCGGCTGCACCGATTGAGAATCGGTGCGCAGGATTCCACCGTGCCCCAGCGCGGCGGCCCGCACCCAGAGTTGAGAGCGGAGAAAGGCTCGTGCGCGGTGCTATTTATAGGTTGACTGCGGTAGTGTTGGCCCCGCAGACCACCACGCCGATCCGCTCACCGGGCTGGGGCTGATAGCGGCGCGACAGGACGGCGGCCAAGGCAGCGGCGCCGCCGGGTTCCACAACGATGCGCAATATGTTCCAAAGGGCTTGTTGGGCGGCGATGATGGCTTCGTCGGTGACCAGCGCCACGTGGCTGACGTGAGCTTGCGCGATGGGGAACATGATCTGACCGACGCTGCGGGGCGCCAGGGAATCGGCGGCGATGCCACCGGCGGGAGCGTCGACCGGACGTCCGGCTTGGAGGGCCATGAACAGAGTGGGCGCGGCTTCGGGTTCCACGCCGACCACCTTGGCGCGGCTGCCGTACCAGGCGGCGATGCCGCCAATCAAACCACCACCGCCGCAGGCTACCAGGACGGAATCGAGCTCGGGATTCTGCTCCTCGAACTCCAGTCCGACGGTTCCCTGCCCCAGGAGCGTTTCCACCTGCTCGTAGGCGTGGATGGGCATGGCGCCGGATTCAGCGGCCCATTGCTCACTGGCGGCCAAGGCGTCGGCATAGCGCTCACCGGTGACGACGAGCGAAGCGCCATAGCCGCGAATGCGTTCGATCTTGGCGGGGGACGCAACCAAAGGCACGAAAATGCGGGCGGGTTTGCCGAGGCGCATGGCGGCATAGGCGACGGCCGCGCCGTGATTGCCGCCGGAGGCGGCGACCACGCCGGCGGGCGGAACTTCGCGCCGCAGCAGATTGGTGAAAGCGCCGCGCGCCTTGAAGGAGCCGCTGTGCTGAAGGAACTCGAGCTTGAGCGAGAGGCGCACGCCGGGGAGGCCGAAATCGGCGCCATCCACTTCAATGACGGGGGTGCGGCGAATGTAGGGGCGGATGAGGGAATCGGTTTCGGCGATGCTGTCGGGATCGATGCTCATTGAACGGCTTTGGTGTGGATGTCCATTTTGATGTCCAGCCGCTATTTGCGCTTCCAGCGAACGCCGGCCTTGGTGTCTTCGAGAATGATGCCTTGATCGAGGAGTTCCTGGCGGATCTGGTCGGCGCGCGCGAAGTTCCTGGCCTTCTTAGCGGCGGAGCGCTCTTCGATGAGGGCGTCGACCTGGGCGTCGGCAAGCTGGCCGGCCTGGGCAGTGGGCCGCAGCACGTCGAAGATGGAATCGAAGCGGGCCAGAACCTCGAGCGCGGCGGCGACGTTAGAGGCGCGGAACTCGCCCGCATCCATGGCGCTGTTGGCGTCGCGCACGTATTCGAAGACGGCAGCCAGGGCTTCGGCGGTGTTGAGATCGTCGTTGAGGCTGTCATGGAAAGCCTGGAGCGCGGCGGCGGCGCGGGCGTCCCACTGTTCGTTGAGACCTTCGGGATAGCGGTCGGTCTCCAGGCGCAGCTTGAAATTGCGGAGGCGGTCGATGGCGGTGGCCGCGGATTTCAGGCCGTCAAACGTGAAGTTGAGCGACTTGCGGTAGGGCACGGAGGCGAGCAGGTACCGGATGACTTCGGGGTGGTAGCCGCGGCCGACGATGTCGCGCAGCGTGAAATAATTGCCGAGCGACTTGGACATCTTCTGGCCTTCCACCATGAGGAACTCGGCGTGCAGCCAGAAGCGCGAGAAGGGCTTGCCGGTGAGGGATTCGGATTGGGCGATTTCGTTTTCGTGGTGGGGAAAGACCAGGTCGATGCCGCCGGCGTGGATGTCGAGAGTTTCGCCGAGATACTTGATGGCCATGACGGAGCACTCGATGTGCCAGCCGGGGCGGCCGGGACCGATGGCGGTTTCCCAAAAGGTCTCGCCTTCCTTGGGGGCTTTCCAGAGGGCGAAATCGCGGGCGTCGGACTTTTCGTACTCGTCCAGATCGACGCGGGCGCCGGCGATGTTGCCGCTGAAATCGTTGTGGGAGAGTTTGCCGTAGCCGGGGAAGGTCGAGATCTTGAAATAGACGCTGCCATCGGTGGTGTAGGTGTGGCTGGTGGAGGCCAGGCGCGAGATAGCGGCCGCCATATCGTCGATGTGTTCGGTGGCGGGCACCAGGCGTTCGGGGCGCTCCAGGCGCAGGGCGGCGCAATCGTCCAGAAAGGCTTGGGTATAGATGGCGGTGTACTCGGCCAGCGACTTCTTCTGGGCGGCGGCGTTGCGGATGATCTTGTCGTCGACGTCGGTGATGTTCATGACGTGGTCGAGTTGGAATCCGTTGGCGCGCAGGCACTTTCGCAGGATGTCGATGAAGGTGAAGGTGCGGAAGTTGCCGATATGGGCGAAGTCGTAGACGGTGGGGCCGCAGGTGTACATGCGGACGGTGTTGTCACGCGACGGAGAGAACTCCTCCACTTGCTGGGACAACGTGTTGTGTAAGCGGAGCGCCATAGGAAAGGGGATTTTTTATGGTAGCAGACGCGAGAGAACAGCCGGACCGGGGATCCGGCGCGGGCGCGCGACGTGGAATTGGATGACCGCGGCCGCTGAGTGCGGGCGAGGGTGCCCGCCCCACAACATCGCTGGTGTACCATAAGGAGTTACTGCATGAAGGCCTTATTGGATGCGGTCCGGCCGGGAGACAAGGATTGGGAGTTAGTTCAATCCATCGATCCGGCGCGGCTTCCCGCGCACATCGCGATCATCATGGATGGCAACGGCCGCTGGGCGGGCCGGCGGCGCTTGCCGCGCGTGGCCGGGCATCAGGCGGGCATTGGGCCGGTGCGCTCCACGGTGGAAACGTGCGCGCGGCTGGGCGTCAAAGTTCTGACGCTGTACGCGTTTTCGGTGGAGAACTGGAAGCGGCCGCGCACGGAAGTGGAAACGCTGTGGCGGCTGCTGCGCTACTACCTGAAGCAGGAATTGCCCGAATTGCAGAAGAACGACATCCGCCTGCAAGCCATCGGCCGGCTGGACGCGCTGCCGCCGCAGGTGCGCCGCGAGCTGGATTCGGGCGTGGAAGCCACCGCCGCCAACCGCGGGCTGCTGGTCAACCTGGCGATCAATTACGGGGGCCGCGCGGAAATTGTGGATGCGGTGAACGCCATTCTGGACATGGCGCGGCTGGACGGCAGCATCGCGTCGCTGAAGATCGACGAAGATTCGATTGCGACCAGCCTCTACACGGCGTCGTGCCCGGACCCGGATCTGTTGATTCGCACGTCGGGTGAAATGCGCATCAGCAATTTTCTGCTGTGGCAGATCGCGTACGCGGAGTTGTACGTCACCGAGACGCTGTGGCCGGATTTCACGCGGGCGGACCTGCTGCAGGCGGTACTGGAATACCAGAAGCGCGACCGCCGGTACGGCGGTTTAAGCGGCGGGGCGGACAGACGCCCGGCGGACGGCGCGGCGAGCGCCGATGAAAACCTGATCGAAGCGCTCCGCTCGTCATGAAGCGGATCCTCACGGCCCTGGTGCTGATCCCCATCGTGGTCTACACGGTTTTGTGGGCGGACTACCGGGTGTTTCTGGCGGTCCTGGCGGCGGTGGCGCTGCTGTGCTACCGGGAATACGACGCGGTGGCCGCGGGCTACGGCTTCGGCGCGCCGGGACTGATGGGCTACGGCGCGGGCCTGCTGCTGCTGGTATGGCAGGGAGAATCGTGGCTGGTGATGACGCTGATCGCGATGGTGGCGCTGGTCGCGGCCCTGCGCTCGGACGACCTGGCCAAGGGCCTGCCACGCGCGGCGCTGCTCGTGACCGGCGTGATTTATGTGTTCGGCTGCTGGAAAGCGGCCATGCCGCTGCACCGGGAGAATCCGCACTGGCTGATGTTCGCGCTGCTGCTGAATTGGATGGGAGACACCGGAGCTTACTACGTGGGCCGGTTCCTGGGGCGCCACAAGCTGGCGCCGCGGGTCAGCCCGAAAAAATCCTGGGAAGGCGCGCTAGCGTCGATGGCGCTCGCGGTGGCGGTGGGATGGGCCTACCTGGTGTACTTCATCCCGTCGGTGCCGGTGCTGGAAGCGATTGGGCTATGCGTGGCCGGGAACGTGGCGGGACAGCTCGGGGACCTGGCGGAATCGGCCATGAAGCGCGGGGCGAGCGTGAAGGACAGCAGCGCGATTCTGCCAGGGCACGGGGGATTCCTCGACCGCGTCGACGGCACGCTGTTCACGCTGCCGGTGCTTTACGTTTGTTTGAAGCTGGTCGAGTAGCGGCGCGCCGGATGCGCCGGCCGCGAAGCTTGTGCCACCATTAGAAAAATGTCACTTCTGGCTTATTTAGACGCATTCTCGGGAATCAGCGGCGACATGCTGGTGGGCGCGCTGGCGGATGCCGGCGCGGATGCCGCGGCCATCGCGGATGCCGTCGCGTCGCTCGAAATTGGGGTTACGGTTTCGTTCGAGAAGGTGAACCGATGCGGGATCGGCGCGACGCGCTATCACGTGGAGGCGGGCGAACAGCGCGGCCATCGCCACCTCTCGCACATCGTCAAGATCATTGAGAAGGCCGGGCTTCCGGCGCGCGCGACGCAGAACGCCGTGGCGATTTTTCAGAGGCTGGGAGAAGCGGAAGCGGCGGTCCACCAGGTGCCCATTGAAAAGGTGCATTTCCACGAAGTGGGAGCGGCCGATTCGATTGCGGATATCGTGGGCGTGTCGGTCGGATTCGAACTGTTGGGCGTCGACAGGATTGTGTGCTCTCCGATTAATGTGGGGAGCGGAACGGTGAACACCGGGCATGGCGTTCTGCCGGTGCCCGCGCCGGCCACGGCGCGCCTGCTGACGGGTGTGCCGGTTTATGCGCGCGGACCCGCCGTGGAGCTGGCGACTCCCACGGGCGCGGCGGCGGTGGTGACGCTGGCGGAACGGTTCGGCATGCTGCCGCCCATGAGACTGACGCGCACCGGCTATGGAGCGGGCTCACACGATTTCCCCGGGCAAGCCAACGTGCTGCGCGTGATGCTGGGCGAGCCTGCCAACGCCGCAGAAGCGCTGGACGTGACGGTGATGGAGGCGCACATCGACGACCTCAACCCGCAGGTGCTGGCCTATGCCGCCGAACGGCTGGTGGAAGCCGGAGCGCTCGATGTGTCGCTGCAACCCATCGTCATGAAAAAGGGCCGCGCCGGAAACCTGCTGCGCGTGGTGGCGCGGCACGAAGACCGCGAGACGCTGGCGCAGATCGTCTTCGCCGAAACATCCACGCTGGGACTGCGGATGTACGCCGCGGAGCGCCGCGTGCAGGCGCGCCGGTTCGAGGAAGTAGAAACGAAATATGGCAAAGTAAGGATGAAGATTGCGAGCGAAGGATCCTATGCGCCGGAGTATGAAGACTGCCGGCGGCTGGCGCTGGAAACCGGCGCGGCGCTGAAAGAAGTAATCGCGGAAGCGAATTACACTTACCAGAAACAATCCAAATGAAATACTATCTGACGACACCCATTTACTATGTGAATGCCGCGCCGCACATCGGGCACGCTTATACCACCATCGTGGCCGATTTATTGAAGCGCTTCAAACGGATGGAAGGATATGAACCCGTGGTGCTGACCACCGGCTCCGACGAGCACGGCGTGAATGTGGAGCGCTCCGCGCAGCGGGCCGGCAAGACGCCCAAAGAGTTTTGCGATGCGATCGCCGCGGAATTCGAGCGGCAGTGGAAGATGCTGGGGTTGCAGATCGACCACTTTCAGCGCACCACCAGCCCTCAGCACGCGCGCGTTGTGAACGATCTGTTCGAGCGCTGCCGCAAGAACGGTTATGTCTATAAAGGATCCTACACCGGCCAGTATTGTATCTTCGACAACTTATACGTCAACGACGCCAAGCCCGGCGATCCCTGCCCCGATTGCGGGCGGCCCACCGAGACCATCACGGAAGAAAATTTCTTTTTTAAGCTATCGGCGTTCCAGGAGAAGCTGCTGGCGCTCTATGAGAGCGATCCGCAGTTCATCCAGCCGGAAACACGGCGCAACGAAGTGATCTCTTTCGTGAAAGCCGGTTTGAAGGACTTATCCATCACGCGCACGAATATCAATTGGGGCATCCCGGTGGACGGCGAAGCGCCGCATGTGTTCTATGTGTGGTTCGACGCGCTGGCCACTTACATGAGCGCGGTGGAAGGCGAAGGACTGTGGCCGGCCGACCTGCACCTGATCGGCAAGGAGATTGTGCGTTTCCACGCGGTCTACTGGCCGGCGTTTCTGATGGCGGCCGGTCTCGAGCTGCCCAAGCAGATTTTTGCGCACGGCTGGCTGCTGTTCGAGAACGACAAGATGAGCAAGTCGCGCGGCAACATCGTGCGTGCCGAACCGATCAAAGAGGTGATGGGGGCCGACGCGCTGCGTTATTTTCTGCTGCGCGAAGTGGTGTTCGGACAGGATGGCAGCTTCAGTTACGACGCGCTGGTAGGCCGCTACAATTCGGACCTGGCGAACGGGCTGGGCAACCTGGCGAGCCGGACGCTGGCGATGATCAAGCAATACCGGCAGGGTGTGATCCCGGACGGGCCCTCGCGTTTCGATTCGGAGCCGACGATTCCGAAGGTGCGAGAAGAGTTCGATGCCTTCGAGTTCTCGAAGGGCCTGGAAAGCATCTGGAACCTGATCGGCGCCGTGGACAAGTACATCGTGACCCGCGCGCCGTGGAAGCAGGCCAAGGACGCTTCACCGGAGCAGTTGGACGAGACCTTATATACGGCTGCCGATGCTCTGCGCATTGTTACCGCGCTGGTGTCTCCGGTGCTGCCACAATCGGCGGAAAAGATCTGGGCGCAGCTCGGCATGACCGATCCGCTCAGTTCCGTGCGGTTCGAAACGCTGAAGTGGGGCGAGTTGCGGCCGGGCCAGCGGATTGGCGAAATCGCCGGCGTCTTCCCGCGCATCGATGCCAAAGATGCCATCGCGAAAATGCGCGCGCTGGAAGAAAAGGTGACGGCGGAACAGCAGGCGCTGATGGGAAAGAAGCCCGACGAAGCGCCGGCGGCGGAATCATCGCCCAAGATTGCGATCGACGACTTTCTGAAGGCGGACCTGCGAGTCGGGCTCGTGCTGACCGCCGAACCGGTGAAGGGCTCGACCAAGCTGATGCACATGACGGTCGATATCGGCGAGCCTGCGCCGCGAACCATTGTCGCGGGCATCGCGGAGGCGTATACAGCCGCTGACCTGGTGAATCGCAAGGTCGTCATCGTCGCCAACCTTCAGCCGCGCAAGCTGAAGGGCATCGAATCGAACGGAATGATTGTGGCGGCTTCGGTGAACGACGGGAAGCCGGTGCTGGCGGGCTTCCACGAAGACATCCCGGTGGGAGCGCGGCTCAAGTGAGGCTGGTGGACTCGCACGTCCACCTGGACGATCCGAAGTTCGACCAAGACCGCGAGCAGGCGATCGGGCGCGCGACGGCCGCGGGCGTTGTGTGCATGATGGCGATCGGAACCGGCAACGGGCCGCCGGACCTGGAAGTTGGCATAAGGCTGGCGGAGCGGTTTGCCGCTATGTACGCCACCATCGGCGTGCATCCGCACGACGCGTCGAAGGCCGGCCCGGAGACTTTCGCGCGGCTGGGTGAGCTGGCGGCGCATCCAAAAGTGCTGGCGGTCGGCGAAATCGGGCTCGACTATCACTACGACTTTTCGCCCCGCGACATGCAGCGGACGGTGTTCGAGCGGCAACTGGAGATCGCGGCGAGCGCCGGCAAGCCGATTGTGATTCACACGCGCGAGGCTTGGGACGATACGCTCGACACGCTGCGCGGGCGGTGGAACGGCGGCGGCATTATGCACTGCTTCACGGGCGGCGCGGCACAGGCGCGGCAGGCGCTCGACCTGGGATTTCACCTGAGCTTTGGCGGCGTGCTGACGTTCCCGAAAGCGGAGGCGGTTCGCGAAGCGGCGCGCATGACGCCCGGCGACCGGCTGCTGGTGGAGACGGATTGCCCGTACCTGGCGCCGGTTCCGCATCGCGGCAAGCGCAATGAACCGGCGTTCTTGGTGGAGACCGTGCGGCGGCTGGCCGAGGTGCGCAACCGCACGCCGGAAGAGATTGGCGAGCTGACCACCCGTAACTTTGAGGGGCTGTGTTTGCGGGGCGGGACCGCTAACAGGTAAACTGGTTAACTTACATGAATTTGAGCAAGCTGGGGCAGGCCCTTACAGCGCGCGAGCTTTTCGACCTGGTCCAGGATGAACTGGAACAGGTGGAGAAGAAGATTACCGCCGAATCGGTGGCGTCGGTGGATGCCGTCACCGCGATTGGGCAGTATCTGCAATCGAGCGGCGGGAAGCGGCTGCGGCCCGCGCTGCTGCTGCTGGCCGCCAAACTGACCAGCCCGGATGGAAACGGCAGCGCGTCGGCGATCGAACTGGGAGCGGTGGTGGAGCTGATCCACGCCGCGACGTTAGTGCACGACGACGTCATCGACGCCGCCGAAACGCGGCGCGGGCGGCCTTCCACGAACGTCAAGTGGGGCAATCATACGTGCGTGCTGGCGGGCGACTGGCTCTACATGCAGGCCTTTCAGATGGCGCTCCGCGAGCGGAACTTCCAGATCCTGGAGATGCTGATTTCGCTCACCCAGACCATGGTGGAAGGCGAATTGATCCAGTTGGAACGGATCGGGCGAATCGATGTGGGCGAGGCCGATTGCATGGAATTGGTGGACCGCAAGACGGCCTGCCTCTTTTCGGTGTGCGCGCGGCTGGGCGCGGTGGCCAGCCACGCCGATGGGCACACTCAGGAGCGGCTGGGCGAGTACGCCTGGAATCTGGGCATGGCCTTCCAGTTGGTGGACGACGTGCTGGATTTCACTGCCCGCGAAAAGACGCTGGGCAAGCCGGTAGGCGGCGATCTGCGCGAAGGCAAAATCACGCTGCCGCTGGTGTACGCGCTGGACGTCGCCACGGCCGGCGAACGCGCGCTGGTGGAGACGATTCTCCGGCAGCGCAATTACACCGAAGTGCCCTTCTCGCGGATATTGGCGCTGCTTGAAAAGTATCACGGCATCGAGCGCGTGAAAGAGCGCGCCCAGGCCTTCACCGACAAGGCCCGCCAGATTATCTCGCAGTTCCCCGAGTCCCCTTACCAGCGCGCGCTGCTCTCAGTGACGGAACTGGTCACGGAACGCGATCACTAGGCCCAAGGGCTTCGCCCTTGAAATCCCTGCGGGATTTGGAAGTCAGGAGTCAGGAGTCAGAAGTGGAGCAGTGACGACCGAAGCCTCGCGGCAGCAACACCGCGCGATGGAGCGACACCTCGACGATCTGCTTTCCGCGATCGAAGCCGGCGCCGGCTTTCTGGAGAGTTTCCGCAAAGTTCACAGTCTGGCCGCGGAACATTACGGCGCGGAAGAAGAACTCTTGCGGGAGATTGCGCGGCACGAGGCGGCGCTGGCGGGAAAAATGGCGGCGCAACATGCCGAGGCTCTGGAGATGGCGGCGGCCCTGGAAGAGGTCGTGGCGGCCGGCCACGCGGATGATGCGTTGCGCCTCGCCAGGCGCTTTCACGCCGTCGCCCAGCACAACATTATCGAGGAAGAACGCGACGTCTTTCCCCTGGCGGAGCGGTGGGACGCGTCAGGAAGCGGCTTCGGCCACGGTGGGATATAGAGGCAGGATCTGGTCCACCCCGGTCATCTGAAACAGGCGGAGGACGCGGGCATTCGCGCCGGCCATGCGCATGTCGCCGCCGGTCTTCTTGATGTGAGTGAGGCAGGCGACCACGGTGCCGATGCCGGCGCTGTCGGCGTAGTCGAGCGCCGAAGCGTCGAGGATGAATTTTTTCTGGCCCTGCTTGAGCAGTTCGTCGACCACCGCTTCCAGCCGTTCCACGTCGCGGCCAAGGGTTAGCCTGCCGGTCACCGTCACCAGGGCGGCGCCACTGTCCATCTGTTTTGTCTCAACGGGCATTGCTACAGCATACTACAGCAATGGAACCTCACCCGGGTCGAGCCGCGGAAACCGCCTGCGTTTACACTTGGAGTTGGCGCAAAAATGAATGTGATCCTTTTCGGCGCGACGGGCATGGTGGGGCAAGGCGTCTTGCGCGAATGTCTGCTCGATCCGGAGGTGCGCGGCGTTCTTTCCATCGGACGCAGCGCCACCGGGCAGCAACACGGGAAACTGCGCGAACTCGTGCATAAGGACCTCTTGGATTACGCCGCGATCGAGAGCCGGCTATCGGGTTTCGATGCGTGCTTCTTCTGCCTGGGCATCACCTCGGCTGGCATGAGCGAGGAGAACTACCGGAAAGTAACGTACGACATCACGATGGCGGCGGCCGGAACGTTGGTCAGACTGAATCCCGGGATGACCTTCATTTATGTGTCCGGCATGGGCACCGACAGCACCGGGCGCGGCCGCACGATGTGGGCGCGGGTCAAGGGCCAGACGGAGAATGCCCTGCTCCGGCTGCCATTCCGAGCGGTGTTCCTGTTCCGTCCCGGGTTCATTGTGCCGCAGCACGGAATCCGGTCGAAGACCGGGCTGTATCAGGCGTTCTACACGGTGTTGGGGCCGCTGCTGCCCTGGCTGCTCAAGATCGCCCCCAAATACGGGACGTCCACGGAGCAAATGGGGCGCGCGATGTTGAAGCTGGCCAAACACGGCGGCCCGAAAGCGGTCTTCGAGAACGCGGACATCAACGGCGTGTGAGGGGAATTGGAGGGCGGACCCCTGGTCCGCGGCCGACGCCCCCGTCGGCCTGCTTGCGTTTCGAATGATGCTGACATCGTTGTTCCGGCAGCGGGACGAGGGCATCCCGCGCGGACCCGGGAGGTCCGCCCTCCGGGAGATCGATTACAATTCCCCTTTACGGGTCCGCCATGCTGCTCAGCGTCACCGGCGTTTGCAAACAATTCGGGCGCAATACGGTTCTTGAGAATGCCGGCTTCTCCGTGCGCGAAGGTGAGATTCTGGGGTTGATCGGGCCCAACGGCGCCGGCAAGACGACGCTCTTCGAATGCCTGGCAGGGCTGATTGCCGCCGACGCCGGAACCGTGCGGTTCCGCGATCGCGAACTGCCCCCGGCCGCGCGCAAGCAGGCTCTCCATTATCTGCCGGATGCCATACGGCCGTGGCCCGACCAGCCGGTCCGCTGGGTGCTTTCCTTCTTCGCGGCGCTGCACGGGCGGCCGCGCGGCGAGGCCGACGGACTGGCCACCGCGCTGACGCTCGAAGCGCTGGCCGATGCACGCGTCGGCTCGCTTTCCAAGGGCGAATCCAAGCGGCTGCTGCTGGCCCTGGGACTGCTGGCGCCGCATCCGTTGTTGCTGCTCGATGAACCATTCGACGGCCTGGATTTCCGCCAGACGCGCGATGTGATGGCGCTGCTGCGCGACACCCGGGCACGGGGCCGCACGTTGTTTCTTTCCATCCATCAATTGAACGACGCGGCGCGCGTCTGCGACCGCCTGGTGCTGCTGAGCCGCGGCCGCGTGGTAGGCGAAGGAACGCTCGACGAGTTGCGCGCCGCGGCCGGGCTGGCCGACGGGGGCCTGGAGGAGGTCTTTCTTGCCCTCACATAACCGGCCCCCAAATCGGTTCGGCTGGCTGCTCGCGCACGAGTGGCGCGAACTTCTGGCGTCGCGTGCGTTCTGGCTGTTGTTGGTGATGATCGGGCCGCTGGTGGGACACAGCTTCATCACGGCGGTCGACACGTACGCCGAGGCCAGCGGCGCCGGTGGCGGACCGGCCGCGCTGGCGCAGGGTCTGTCGCCGCTCGACGGAATCCTGGTCCCCACGTTCGGCGCTTACGACCTGGCGATCACGCTGCTGTTTCCCTTCATCGCCATCCGCCTGATTTCGGCCGATAAAGCCAGCGGCGCCTGGAAGCTCGTGCAGCAGGCGCCGCCGGGCCTGCCCGCGATACTCGCAGCCAAGGGGATCGCGTTGCTGGCGGGCTGGCTGCTGGCCTGGGCGCCCGGCCTCGTAGCGCTGGTTTTGTGGAAGGCTTACGGAGGCGCGCTCTACGCCCCGGAGTTGCTCAACCTGCTGCTGGGGCACCTGCTGCGCGTGATTCTGGCCAGTGGGATCGCGGTGGCTGCGGCGGCCATCTCGACCAGCGCGTCGAGCGCGGCTATCGCAACACTGGGCTTCACGGTGGGTACGTGGGCGCTCGATTTCGTCGGCGAGAACCGCGGCGGCGTGCTCCAAAAGCTGGCTTCCTACACGCCCACCTCCGCGCTGCGCGTGTTCGAACTGGGACAATTCCGCCTCAGCACGGTGGTGGTCGAGGCCGCGCTGGGCCTGGGCGGCTTCGCGCTGGCCGCCGTCTGGCTGCCGCTTGGGCGCAAACCGGCGGCGCGCGCCATCGGTTCGGTGGCGGCGGCCGCGGCGCTCGCGGCGGTGCTGTGGGCCGGCGCACACTTGCGGCCCGCCTGGGACTTGAGCGAGAACCGCCGCAATTCTTTTTCGGAAGCCGAAGAGGCGGCCCTCCAGAAGATTCGCGAGCCGCTCCGCGTCACCGTCTTCCTGGCGCCGGAGGACCCGCGGCTCATCGACCTGGACCGCGGCATTCTCAGCAAGCTGGAACGCATCCTGCCCGCGGTCGACGTCCAGAACGCTTCGCACAGCCAGACCGGCCTTTTCGAAGGGAGCGGCGACCACTACGGCGAGATCTGGTACGAAATGGGCGGGCGCCGCGTGATGAGCCGTTCCACCACCGAACCCATTGTGCTCGGCGTGATCTTCGGCCTGGCTGGCGTGGCGCCGCCCGCGCAGAACAGCGAACACGAATATCCCGGCCATCCGCTGGCCGCGCGCCCCACCGGCGCCGCCTGGCTCTACTATCTACTATTGCCGATGGTAGTAGTAGCCGCCGGTTGGTTACACTTCAAGAACAGGAGTTGACGATGAAGAGACTGCTTTTCGCGGCCACCATTCTGCTGGCGGCGGTGCTGGGGATCGCGCAGACGGGCAAGAGCGTTCGCGTGGACGTGACCGGGGACAAGGCCGGCGCCGAGCCGGTTCATTTCCTGGGAGTGGTGGGTCACTGGACGGTGGTCGAGGACGGCGGCAGGAACGTGCTGATGGAAGACGGCCGCGTCTGGAAAAAGAATGAGCCTTCGGGCGGTCTGGCCGACAAGGCGCGCACCATCTACGGTTCGCGCCACGAAGAGTTCATCGACAATGTCAAAGCCTTCGCCTACTTCCCCTATGCCGTGGCGCAGGGCGTCGACGATTTTCAGAACGGCGAGATCGCCATGCGGTTCCAGATGATCGACGGCTCGCTCGACCGCTGCGCCGGCATCCTGTTCAACCTCAAACCGAACGGCGATTATCTGGCGGTGCGCTTCAACGGCATGGAGGATAACCTGGTGTTGTGGACCTTCAACAAAGGCGTCCGCCGCTTTGTGAAACGCGGCCCCGCAGACCGGCCGCTGAAGTTGAAGGAGTGGTACACCATGAAGATCGCGGTCCACGGCGCCAGGCTCGAAGGCTACTTGAACGGCGAGAAGCTGCTCGAATATGCGCTCTCCGAACCGGTCTCCGGCAAGGTGGGGGTGTGGTCGAAAACCGACAGCGTAATCTACTACGACGACTTCACGGTGACTCCCTCCCAACAGTAAGTAGAACAGACCATCGGTTTTCGTGGTCTGTTATGCGTCGCAACTGGGTCGAAAAAGTGGGGCAGCCAATCCTGGCTGCTGCCGCCTTTCAGGCGGCGCGACCCGCTGGAAAGCGGTCCGCAAGCATCGAGATTCCTCACATTTTCTCATGAAATCTCGCGGGCCGCAGGCCCACTGCAACAGACGACTAAAACCGATGTCCTACCTCTGACCCTGCTAGAATCGTTATCCACGCTATGAGCGCAGACAGGAAAGGCCTATTCATAGGGGATGACGGCAGGAACCTGATGTTCACGTTCATGCTGGTCAGCTCGCTGTTTCTTCTCTGGGGATTCTGCAACGGGATGATCGACGTGATGGACAAGCACTTCCAGGAGGAGCTGAGCCTGAGCAAGGCGCAATCGGCCTGGGTGCAGTTCGCGCACTATCTCGGCTACTTCCTGATGTCCGTACCGGCGGGCTGGCTGGCGGTCAAGCTGGGCTATAAGGGCGGCATCATCGCGGGTTTGCTGATCGTGGCGGCGGGCGGATTCTGGTTCATCCCGGCCACCCATATCAACTCGCTGGTGCATGCGGGCGGCGTATCGCCCACCACCGCGTTCGTGGCGTATCTGGCGGGGGTTTGCTTGATCGCCACGGGGCTGACGTTCCTCGAGACCATCGCCAACCCTTATACGACGGTGTTGGGCGACCAGCGGTACGCGGCCACGCGCATCAACCTGGCCCAATCCTGCAACGGTATCGGCTGGATTTTGGGCCCCATCGTGGGCAGCATGTATTTTTACTCCAAGGACGCCCTGGGCCACAACACCGGCAGCCAGACGCTCTACATTCCCTACATGGGCGTGGCCTTCGTGGTGATTGTGCTGGCCGCGGTTTTCTTCTTCGCCAACGTGCCCGACATCAAAACCGAAGACGACTATCACCTGGACGATGCCGCGCCGGGCGCTTCGCACTCCATCTGGTCGCATCCTCATTTTGCGATGGCGGTGGCGGCGCAGTTTTTCTACGTGGCCGCGCAAGCCGGCATCTTCAGCTTCTTCATCAATTACATGACCTCGGAGGTTCCGCCGATTCCGGCGTCGTGGAGCTCGGCCTTAACGGGCTTCTCGGCCCATGCCGGTTTTCTGCACGGCTGGCTGCAGGGCTGGTTTGAGCCGAACAAAGCCGGCGTGCTGGCCATCAGCGACAAGGGCGCTTCCAACCTGGCGGCGGCCGGTTTCGTGTGCTTCCTGGCAGGCCGGATTTCAGGCGCTGGCCTGCTGAAGAAGTTCGCCGCTCACAAAATTCTGGCGCTATACGGGGCCCTCAATGTCGCCGTCACGCTGCTGATCTTCTGCAAGCTGGGATGGCTCTCGGTGGGGTGCGTGTTCCTCAGCTACTTCTTCATGTCGATCATGTTCCCCACCATCTTCGCGCTGGGCATTTTCGGGCTGGGCGCGCGCGCCAAGAAGGCGTCGGCGTTTATCGTGATGGCGATTATGGGCGGCGCCATCCTGCCCAAGCTGATGGGTTACGTCGCCGACCGGTTCGATATGTCGCGCGGCTTCATCGTGCCGATGTTCTGCTTCGCCTTCGTGGCTTTCTATGGTTTCAACTGGCCCAGGTACGCCAAGGCCGACTCGCTCCAGGGAGCCGGAATTTCACCGGGCCATTAAACGGCAGTCACGGATTTGTAGCGTCGCTTTTGTATACTGGGGAACGAATTCCTGATATGAAAAAACTTCTGCTGTTTCTGGCGGGCGCTGCCGTGCTCTCGGCCGCTCCGGCTTTGGTGGGCGGCCCGTTCGTGGTGAAGGTGACCCGCAATACCGCGACGGTGGTATGGATCGTCAGGAGCGACGAACTCACGCTGCATCCGCCGGCCGGTGCCGCGGCACGCCCGTATCCATCCTTCCGGGTCGAGAAAACCACGCTGACCGGGCTCCAGCCCAACACCCGCTACGATTACGACATCCCCGGACAGGAGGGCGTCAAAGGCTGGTTCAAGACAGCTCCCACGGCCTTGCAACCCTACCATTTCCTGGTCTACGGCGATACGCGCACGCGCCACGACGTTCACCGCAAGGTGATCGAGCAGATCCTCAAGAACGGCGTCCCGGACTTCGCGCTGCAATCCGGCGACCTGGTGGAAAACGGCTTCGACAACGCGCAGTGGCCCACCTTTTTCGATATCGAGCGCGACCTGCTGCGCCAGACCGTGATCTTCCCCGCCCTGGGCAACCACGAACGCGATTGCCGCAGTTTTTACGACTTCTTTCAACTCACCAACTCGTATTATTCCTTCAACTGGGGCAACGCACACTTCTCCGTGCTCAACAGCGATCTGGCCAATGCCGCCCCGACGCAGCGCGAGCGCGACGCCTTCTGGGCGGAACAGACACGCTGGCTGGAAGACGATCTGCAGGCCAATCAGAACGCCGAATACCGCTTCATCATGGCGCACCATCCGCCGTTCAGCGCCGTGGCAGGACGCCAGAATGACAACCCCCACATGACCGCGCTGGTGCCGATGTTCGAAAAGTATCATGTGACCGCGGCCTTCTTCGGCCACGACCACAACTACCAGCACTATCTGAAGAACGGCATCCATTACATCGGTTCGGGTGGCGGCGGCGCACCACTCTACGATGTCAACCAGCCGCCGCCGGGCATTACGCAAAAAGTGGCCAGCGTGGAAAACTTCGTGACCGTCGCGGTGGATGGCAAGACCATCCATATTCAAGCTTTCGACATCACG
>JBEKQS010000032.1:0-28745 GCA_049519475.1 Bryobacteraceae bacterium
GTGATCATCGAGATGAAAGATTATCTGGTGGTCATCGATGCCAACTTTCCCAGCGGCGCGCGCGGCGCCATGGCCGATTGCAAACGCCTCTCGCCCAAGCCCGTCAAATACGTCTTCGACACGCACCACCACGGCGACCACATTTACGGCAACGCGCTCTGGACGCAGGCCGGGGCGACCACCATCGCGTTTCCCGGCGTGGCCGCCGAAATGAAGCGCTTCGAACCGGCGCGCTGGCTGGCCGCCGCGAAGATCCGCCCCGACGTCGCCGAACTCCATCGCGACACGCCCGAGCCTCCCAAGCAGGACATCTCCCAGCCGCGGTACGTCCTCAACGACGGCCAGCGCAAAATTGAATTCCTCCACTTTGGATGGGCTCACACCCGCGGGGACGGCTTCGCCTATCTACCCAAGGAAGAGGTCCTCTGCACCGGCGACGCCGTGGTCAACGGGCCCCACAACGCCACCATGGACGCCAACATCGGCAACTGGCCCACCGTCCTGCGCGCCGCCGCCAAGCTGAAAGTGAAGTTCGTGCTGCCCGGCCACGGCGTGCCCGGCGGCCGCGAGCTCATCACCGGCCAGGAGCAGTTCATGGTGGAGCTGTACAAGGCCGCCAAAGCCGCCGTCGACCAGGGCAAGCCGGTCGAAGAGTTGCAAGCCTCCGTCAGCCTGCCCGTCTCGGTCAGCGACTGGGTGGGGGAAGCCTCGCTCAAACGCCAGATCAAAGACGCCTACGACGAGATCAAGCAGGGGAAGCCGCGCGGCGATCTGCAACAATAGCCCACAGCGCCAGCCACACCACCGCCAGCGCCCAGCCGGCCACCACGTCGCTGGGATAGTGGTAGCCCAGATATACGCGTGAGAATCCGAGGAGCGCCGCCATCACCACCACCCCGGCGCGCCACCTTGCTCCCGCGGCGAAGATACCGGCCAGGATCCCAAAATACACCACCGGCACAAACGCGTGCCCGCTGGGGAAGCTGTGCGTTTCCGCGGGCACGAGGCCGAAGAAAACTTCCGGCCGCGGCCTGAGAATCAGCGCCTTGAGCAGTTGGGCCACCGCTTCCGCGCTGCCGCTTCCCACCACCAGCAGGTAAGCCGCCCGGCGCTCTCCGCGCCTCAACCAACGCCACACCAGGACGGCCGCGAGCGGCACCAGAAAATACTCCGAGCCGATCATGGTGATCGCCCGCATGGCCGCCGTCAGCATCGGAGAAGCCCACTGGTGGATCGCCTCCCGCACGGGCAAGTCGAACGCGAGGGCCTCGCCGCGCATCACCGGAATCGCCATCGCCGCAAACACCAGCAGCCCCAAAATCGCCGCCGCCGCGCGCACGCGCTGATGCATTCTGCTCACCAAGGAGAGAATACACCAGATTGACGATGCGAGCCGCGAGAAGCTGGGAAGAAATCGGTTGGCAGGCGAAAGCGCCTGCCCCACAGAGCAGCAGAGCTTCAACCAATGCGGGATAACGCCAAGCGTCGACACGAGTGTCGACACGGCACGCACGAGTGCGTGCGCCACGGCGCGACGAACCGCTTTTGTCTGTCGACCCGGGGATCCCGGCAACCAGATCCGGTGTCTAATAGAGACATGAAGTATTTGCTATGCGCCCTTCTGCTGCCGGGGCTGTCGATGGCCGCCATTTTGCCCGATTCCATCGGCGCTTACCAGCGCGGCCCTGTCTCTCAGCCCACCCTCGACAACCGCCCGCTTTGGGACGAGTATGGCCTGAAGAACTGGGAATCCGCGGCGTATCAGAACGGGAAGGCCAGGTTCGTCGCCACTGCGTACCAACTCGGCGACACCACCGGGGCGCTGGGCGCCTTCGATTGGCAGCGTCCGCAAGATGCCAAGGTCTCCGCCGCGGGAAAACTGTCCGCCGAGACCGCCGGCAGCCTGCTCCTGGTGCATGGCAACTACCTGTTTTCTTTCTCCGGCGACAAACCCACCATGCCGGAACTGGATGCCGTGGCCGCCGCGCTTCTCAACGTCGATAACACGGTCCTGCCCGCGCTGCCCGGATACCTGCCCTCCGAGGGCCTGGTGGCCAACAGCCAACGTTACATCCTCGGGCCCGCGGGCTTGCAGAAATTCGCCCCGGCCATCCCGCCTTCGGTGGCCGCTTTCCACCTCGGCGCGGAGGTCCAGTTGGCGGTTTTCCGCAACCAGAAGGGCGATTTACCCCTGGCGATTTTCGACTATCCCACCCCCCAGATGGCCATCCAGAAGGTCGCCGATTTCGAAAAACTGCCCGGCGCTGTTGCAAAACGCAGCGGTCCCCTGGTGGCCGTGGTGCTCTCGCCCCCGGACCCGGACTTTGCCGAGCGGCTCCTCTCCCAAGTGCGGTATCAGGCCGAAGTGACCCGCGACGAATACGTTCTCAGCCGCCGCGACAACATCGGCAATCTGGTGATAAACGCCTTCGTTCTCTGTGGGATACTGCTGGTCTTCTGCCTCGTCTCCGGCCTGGCTCTGGGCGGTTTTCGGGCCTATTTGCGGCACATCCGGCATGGCCAGGATCCCGACGCCATGATCACCTTACATCTGCAATAGCGCGAGTCCGCTACATAAGCTTCCGGTTTTGTTTGGCTTAGACCGAAATCCTCAGTCCCAAAACCAGTCTTTTGGAGCTTGGGGCCATTTCAGCCGAAATGGCTGCGGCCCGCAAGTCAGCCTGTACGAGACGGTTACGGGGAAGAATTTTGAGCCGGATTTTAGCTTGACTGGAGAGCCATTAGGAAATAAGATCCAACTACAAAGTTTTGACGGTTGCGATTCCGTCGAAGCTGATTCTCCCATCGAACATCACCCTGGTAGAACAGGGGAAAATGCTCACCCTTCGGGGTGAGCATTTGTATTTTGGCGCAAACATTGGATTTAGGTGGATTGACCGGCCCCGGAGGCCTTTCCGGGGGTTGCTATCGGCTGCCGAAACCCCCGCGGAGCCCCCAGCGGCCCTGATTTCGCGCGCAAGAGGCCCTCTACACGCTATCCTGGATGTTAAACCAAATGACTGACCAGAAGTTACAAGTGGTGCCTCTGGGCGGCTTGGGCGAGTTCGGCATGAACATGACCGCCATCCGCTACGGCAACGACATGATCGTCGTCGATTCCGGCATGATGTTCCCCGAACCCGAACTCCTGGGCGTGGACCTCGTCATGCCCGACATCTCTTTCCTCAAGGAAAACCAGGAACAGGTTCGTGCCTTGATCCTCACCCACGGCCACGAAGACCACATCGGCGCCGTGCCCTATTTCCTCTCCGATATCGACGTTCCGGTCTACGGCACGGCCTTCACTCTGGCGCTTGTGGAGCGGCGCCTGGAAGAGCACGAACTGGATCGAGAGCCGCGATTCATTACGGTCAAGCCCCTCGAGATCGTCCAGATCGGCCCGTTCAAAATCGAATTCGTGCACGTGACGCATTCCATCGTCAGCTCGCTGGCTCTCGCCATCACTACCCCGCTCGGCGTCATCATCCACACGGGCGATTTCAAGGTGGATCCCACGCCCACCGATAACGAGCTCTTCGATCTGCACACCCTGGCCGATTACGGCAAGCGCGGCGTGCTGCTGCTGCTCTCCGATTCCACCAATTCCGACCGACCCGGCTACACCGAATCCGAGCGAGCCGTGCGCCCGCGGATGGAAGAAGTTTTCAACCGCGCGGAACGCCGCGTGGTGGTCTCCTGCTTCAGTTCCTCCATCCACCGCATTCAACTGGTGCTCGACCTGGCCGAGGAATACGGCCGCAGCGTGGCCGTGATTGGCCGCAGCATGGTTTCGGTCACCGAGATCGCTCACTCGCTCGGGCTCCTCAGCATTCCCGACGGCATTCTCCTGCGGCCGCAGGACGCCATGAATCTGGCGCCCGATAAAGTCGCCTTCCTCATCTCCGGTACCCAGGGCGAGCCCATGTCCGCGCTTTCGCGCGTGGCGGTGGATAACCACAAACACGTTTCGGTGGAGAAGGGCGACACCGTGGTGCTCAGTGCGCGTATCATTCCGGGCAATGAAAAAGCCATCTTCCGCATGATCGACCACATGGCGCGCCGCGGCGCCGACGTGCTTTACGGCAGCATGAACCCGCCGCTCCACGTCTCCGGCCACGCCAGCGCCGAAGAGATGAAGCTGGTGCTGAACCTGGTGCGGCCGCGCTACTTCATGCCCATCCACGGCGAGTTCCGCCAGCTTTCCAAACATGCGCGCCTGGCCGAACACCTTCGTTTCGCCGGCCTCGAAGAGAGCTTCGTGATGGAATCGGGCGACATCCTGGAGATCGATCACCACGGCGCGCGCAGGAACGGCAAGGTGCAGGTGGGCCGCGTCTGCATCGATTCCGGCTCAGTGGACGACGTCGTGCAGGAAGTGGTCATTCGCGACCGCCGGCATCTCTCCGAAGACGGCATCGTGCTGCCCATCATCGCCATCAACCGCCATTCCGGCCGCATCGAAAACCTGCCGGAGATCGTCAGCCGTGGCTTTGCGGTGGCCGAAGAGGGACCCGAATTTCTGGAAAAGGCCCGCCAGGTGGTGGCCAAGACACTCGAGGGTTCCAACCAGGAGGAGAAAACCGATTGGGGCGTGATGAAGGAGAAAATCCGCGCGGACCTGAAACGCTACATCGTGAAGGAGACCTCGCGCCGTCCGCTGATCATGCCGGTGATCCTGGAAGTGTGAGGCAAGGGCTTCGCCCTTGAAATCCCTGCGGGATTTGGAAGTCAGGAGTCAGAAGTCAGAAGTGCAACACGGAGCCATCGGAATTGGCAGACACTAACAGCACACCGGTGGACGAGCGCTACCTTACTGACGCTTCCGGGTTCATAGGCCACGCCGAGCGCGTGTTCGTTCCCGAAGATCAGGCGGGCGTCATCGCGGTCTTGCGCGAAGCGTCGGCGCGCTCGATTCCGGTGACCGTCGCGGGCGCCGCGACCGGCGTTACCGGCGGCGCGGTGCCGCTCGGCGGGTGGGTGCTCTCGCTCGAAAAACTGACTGGCCTCGAAATTCACCCCGGCTACGCCATGGTGGGCGCGGGCGTGCCGCTGGCCGATTTGCAGGCCGCCGCCGCGCGCTCCGGACAGTTCTATCCGCCCGATCCCACCGAAACGTCCGCTTCGCTCGGCGGCAACATTTCCACCAACGCCAGCGGCTCCCGCAGTTTCAAATATGGAGCAACCCGCCGCTGGACGGAGCGCTTGCGCGTCGTGCTGGCCGATGGCCGCGGCATGGACATCGGCCGCGGCGACTCCATCGAATTCGACCCCGGCGCCATCCCGCTTCCCAACGTCACCAAGAACACCGCCGGCTACCTGCTGCGCCCCGGCATGGACTGGGTCGACCTCTTCTGCGGTTCCGAAGGCACGCTGGGCGTGGTAACCGAAGCGCGCCTGCGCTTGCTGCCGGCGCCGCGCGCGGTTCTGGCCGGCGTGGTCTTTTTCGAAGCCGACGACCGAGCGCTGGATGCCGTGGACGCCTGGCGTTCCACCGGCGTGCGCATGCTCGAATATCTGGATGCCCGCTCGCTCGAGTTATTGCGCCCGCGCTTCCCGGAGATTCCCGCCGCCGCGCACGCCGCCGTTCTCTTCGATCAGGAACTGTCGTCCGAGGACGATGCGGAAGTCGACCTTTGGCTCGACCGCATCGAAGCAGCCCGCGCCATGGCGGAAGAGTCCTGGTTCGCGACCGCCGCGCGCGACCGCGAGCGTTTCCGCCAGTTCCGCCACGCGTTGCCAGAGTTAGTCAACGACACGGTCCGCCGCGCCGGCGCGCTCAAGATGCACACCGACTATGCCGTCCCGCTGGCGCGCAACCGCGAGATGCTCTCCTATTACCGCACCCGCCTGGAACAGGAGTTCCCCGGCCGCTACCTGATCTTCGGCCACATAGGCGACGCGCACGTGCACGTCAATCTTTTTTCCGACCCCGCAGATCCCGCCCCCGCCAACGCGCTGCTCCTGGAATTCGCGCGCCAAGCCGTGTCCCTCGGCGGCACAGTTTCAGCCGAGCACGGCCTCGGCAAGCGCAAGTCGCACCTGCTCGCCCTGCAGTACGCGCCGGAGCACATCGCCCTCATGCGCGCCGTGAAGCTTCGCCTGGACCCGCACAATATCTTAGGCCGCGGCACGCTGTGGCCGCTCAGTGCCGCTTCGACTTCAGCAGCGCCCGGAGATCCTTCATCAGCAGAATCAACCTGAGGTCGTCCACCACCGTAGGACTGAAACCGAAACGCAGGTAGAAGCTGCGGGCCGTCTCGTCGATTGCCTGGACCAACACGGCTCGGATGCCAACTGTATGCGCCGCCTGCTCACTTCGCGTCAAGGCGTCCTGAAGGAGCGTGGCACCCAATCCTCTGCCCTGCTGTCGAAGATCCACGGCGAGCCTGGCCAGTACGATGACGCCGATGGGGTGAGCGGCCAGGCCGCGCGCAACTCTCTCCGGCGCCTCCGCACGCGCGATACTCCCCGCCGTGAGCGCGTGGTATCCCACCACCAGACGATCGCCTCGGTGCGCAACGTAGACTCGTGCCGAATCGTTCTGCACATTGGCGCGCGCGAACCGCTTGAGCCACAGATTGAGGGCCGGATTGCCGCATTCGAATGCGCCAAAATCATGGACCGGAGACAGCTTGTCGATGAAGTAGTCCGGGCCGGACGCCATCAGCGGCTCTGGGCTACGGGGACACGGGAAAACAGCCGCTTCAAACCGGCAGGCACTTTGGGCGGCCGGTCCAGTTCCCTAAGGAAGGCATTCCACTTCTCCTTCGGGACGACGAAGTGATTCTGATCGGCCAGTTCCATCTCGGCCTGAGCGCACAGAGAATCGATGATGTAGTCGGTGAGCTTGAGCCCTTTGCGCTGCGCGCCGGCGCGGATGAGCTGCGCCTGCCTATCCGTCGCACGCACGTGAAACCGCGCCGATTTAGCTAGATCGTCTGTGGTTCTGCAGGCCATGGCGGCTCCCTCTCAATTGTACGCCTATCATGTGGCAACCGGCACTGAAGCCCCTTACACCGGCTCCGCGGCGATGCCGGCTTCCGCCAGCGTGGCTTCCACGTCGGCGGGCTTCATCCGCGTGGCATCGTATTCCACCATCAGGCTGTCCAGCCCCGCGCCCACTTGCACGCGCTGGATTCCGTATACCGCGCCCGCATTCGACAGCCGCGCCAGCGTGGCGTCATCCAGCTTTTTCTGCAAGCGGAAATGTATCTGTACCCTGGTCATGTTCTCCTCTGAATCGTATCACTCCGGCAAGTCGGCCGACCCGTTCAGCTCCGCCAGCAACCGCTCCACCAGCGCCTGCCGGCCCGCATCGAATTCCGAGCCGTCCCCTTTGGGCTGGTGCGCCACAATCCACGCCTCCAGCACTTCCGTCACCGGCTTGGCCACCGATTCTTCGGCGCCCGGCTCGAAGCGCAGCGGAATCTCCGATCTCTGAATTGCCCCGACCAACAACTCCGAAAACTTCATTCGGCGCCTCCCTTCGCAAAATGATTCACCGGCCCCGCGCCGCGCCCCAACCCGGGGTTCGTGCGGATAGCCTCCTGGATGAACCGCCTGGCGCACCCGACCGCCTCACCCAGTGCCTGGCCGCGCGCCAGGCCCGCGGTGATCGCCGCCGAAAACGTACATCCGGTGCCGTGGGTATGCCGCGTCACGATGCGCGGCGCCGGAAAATCGCGCCACTCCGCGCCATCGAACAGGATGTCGGTCGAGTCCTCGCCGGAAGCGTGCCCGCCTTTAATCAGCACGGCGCGCGCGCCCATCGCGCAAATCCGGCGTGCGGCCTGCCGCATGTCGTCCAGGGTCCGTATGGGGATTCCCGCCAGCGCTTCCGCTTCCGGAATATTGGGCGTTACCAGCGCCGCCCGTGGCAGCAGGTGTTGGCGGATGGCATGTACCGCCGCTTCCGGCAGCAGCGGCAGGCCGTGCTTGCTCACCATCACCGGGTCCACCACCAGCGGAAAGCCGAACTCCTCCGCCGCCCGCGCCACCGCTTCCACTATTTCCGCCGACCCCAGGGCCCCCGTCTTGGCCGCGTCCGGCGGCATGTCTTCCACCACCGCCCGGATCTGCTCCAGGACCAAATCCCGCGGCAGCACTTCCACGCGCGAAACCCGTACGCTGTTCTGCACGGTCACCAGCGTGACCACGGCTTCGCCATACACGCCGAATTGATGAAAGGTTTTGAGGTCCGCCTGCAGCCCCGCTCCTCCACTGGGATCGGAACCGGCAATGGTCAAAGCCACGGGCCGCATGCAGCCATCAGGATAACAGCCTCGCCGCGCGGAATTACTATTAGCCGCCGGAGCGAACAAGAGCGCGACCAGGGGGTCGCGCGCGGACGAGGGCGTCCGCCCCCCTGTGGGCTATTGCACCCACACCGTTACCGGCGGCGCCTGCACTGTCCCTACCATCAGGATCAACGGCACCGGGCCCGAGGGCACGAAACTCCCCGGCACCCGCGCATCGACTTGCAGGATCCCCACCAGCCCCGGCGCGCTGCCGGCATAGGTCACTTCCGCCGCCATTCCCGCCAGCGTCACCGTGACCGGCAGAACCGGGAATGGATACGGCACCGCCGCCGGCAACCCCGCCAGATCCGGCCCGTATTCGATTCCATCGCCCGTGGCGTAAAACGTCAGGAACGTGCCGTGGGGCGCCGGGTTGGTCAGGGAGTTGTACGTCCCGTCCTGCTGCACGACGGTCGGAAACACCGCCGGCACATTCGCCATCACCGTCAGGTCCAGCGTCCCGGCCGACTTCGCCTGGTAGAAGACTTCCATGTGCGTGGCGCTGTTGCCGGACACGGTGTACGGCACCTGCGTGTTGATCTGGCTCGCCTGCGCATAGAGCAACGGCGCGGGTATGCCATCGAAGCGCACTTCCGTGCCGGCCAGTTGGTTGGCCATCAATCCCGACGCGTCGTAGGTTCCGCCCACGCCGGCCTGGGGCCCGAGGCCCATCCCCGAGATGGTCACCAACTCGCCCGGCGCCACCGGCCCCGCAATCTGGCTGGCCGCGTTCTGCACCGTCAGCGGCGGCACCACCACCACGGGCGCCGGTTGCACCACAGCCTTGGGAACCAGCATCCGCACGCGGTTGTTGGAGGTGTCGGCGAAGAACAGATCTCCCGCGCCGTCCAGCAGAATGCCCGCCGGTCCATTGATCTGGGCATTCAGCGCCGCGCCGCCATCGCCGCCGAACGAAGCGGCGCCTGTCCCTGCAATCGTGTGGATGACGCCATCGGGGGTCACCTGCCGGATGCGGTTGTTGGCGGTGTCGGAGATGAAGATGTCGCCGTTGTCATCGGCCGCCACGCCGGCCGGCTGCCACAAATCCGCCGCCGTCGCCGGGCTTTCATCTCCGCTGTATCCCGCTACGCCGGTTCCCGCCACCGTGGTGATGATTCCGCCGGCGTCCACTTTGCGAATGCGGTGATTGTAGGTGTCGGCGATGTACAGGTTGCCGAAGCTGTCCACGGCGCAGGCGTGCGGGTACCAGAGTTGCGCCAGGGTGGCTTGCGCGCCATCCCCCGCCGCTCCCGGAAGGCCGTTGCCCGCCACGGTGGTCACCACCCCACCCGGGGGCCACTTCAGGATGCGATGCGCGTCGGCCACATACACAGTGGCCGCCCGGTCGATACACATTCCATGGGGCGAGACCAGCGACGTTTGGATGGCCGGCAGCCCGTCGATCGACTGAGCGTGGGAGCCGGTCCCCATCACAGTGCGGATCCGTCCGTCGGCTCCCACCTGTTGGATGCGGTCCGATTCAAGGATCAGCACATCTCCGGCCGGATCTTCCACCACGCCCACCGGATTCAGCAACGGTGCGGCAGCGGCCATGGCGAGTTCCGCGCCCGCCGCCGCCGCTCCCGTTCCCGCCAGCGTGGCGATCATACCCGAAGAGTCCACTTTGCGCAGGCGCTCGGTGCCGGTGTCCGCGATCAGCAGGTTTCCGCCGCCATCCAGCCAGAGCGCCGACGGATTGAAGAGTTCAGCGGCGGTTGCGCTCGAGCCGTCTCCAACGTGCATGTAATCGTCTCCGGCGATCGTCTGGATGGTGCCGTTTGAGACCTTCCTGATGCGCACCCCGTCGGCGATGAACAGGTTGCCGGCGAGATCCACTGCCAGATCCCGGATCTCAAGCAGGATCGCCTGTGTGGCCGGTCCGCCGTCGCCATAAAACCCCGAATCGCCCGTCCCCGCGAACTTCGACCACGCACCCGCCGCGGTGTACTCGTGCACAATCGTGCTGGAGTCCGCCACGTAGAGGTTCTGGTTCAGATCCACTGTTACAGCCACCGGCGTATACAGTTGGATATAGGGGTATTTCGTTGGGGCTCCGCCCACCACAATCGACATTAAGCCGTCCGGCAGGACCTTCCGCACCAAGCCGTTCCCCGAATCGGCAATATACAGCACTCCGGTCCGGTCCACCGCCAGACCCGCCGGCTGGTTCAGTTGCGTAATCACCGCCGAATAGCCGTCACCGTTAAAGCCTGCGAGGCCGGTTCCCGCGACCGTCTGGATATTGCCGTTGAGGGTCACTTTCCGTACGCGGTTGGCGCCGAACTCGGAAATGTACAGGTTGCCCGCCGCATCCAGCGCGACGTTGCGTGGTTCGAGCAATTGGGCCGCGGTGGCCGGTCCGCCGTCCCCGGAAGACGCGTTGCCCCCGCTTCCCGCGAACGTGGCGATGAGTCCATCCGGCCCGATGCGGCGCACCCGGTTGTTGAGGAAGTCGGCCACGTACACGGCGCCAGTAAGGTCCACTGCCACTCCATATGGCGTGTTCAATTGGGCCGCGGTGGCCGGGCCGCCGTCTCCGCTAAATCCCGCCAAGCCGGTGCCGGCGATGGTGGTGATGACTCCCTTGGTGTCGATCTTGCGCACGCGATGGTGGTCCGAGTCGGAGAGATACAGGTTGCCCAGGCGGTCCACCGCGACGCCTTGTATGGCGCCCATTTGCGCGGCGGTAGCGGGGCCGCCATCGCCGATCTGCCCGCTCCCGGCCACGGGGGCTATCTGGTATGTGGCGCGCTGGGCTTGGGCCGCGGCGGCGGCGGCTGTAATGGCCCATACCAAGAGCAAAGCGCTGTAATCAGTAAGTTTCATCTCTGAATCTCTTATTTGTGTCTCCAGGCTGGAATTAATCTCAAATTGCGCGATGAGAATCAGCAGAGACAACAATGCGAATCCTTTGGGCCGCCGGCTTGATGCCGATCCTGCTGGCACAAACGGCCTATTCACAGGGTGTCATCCGTCTGAAAACAGGCAGCATCAGTCCCGCGCCGGCCAACGGCCTGGCGCGCCGGGAGACCGCTCCCGGAGCGGTCCGCCACTTTCTCGTGTTGTTTAACTCCTACCCGGACGCCGAGGTCCGCGCCTCGCTCGCCCTACGCCGCATCCACGTGCTGGCCTACGTCCCCGACAACACTCTCATGGTGTCCGGCGCCGCTCCCTTGAATCTGGCGGGTCTCGATGTGGCCTGGAGCGGACCGCTTGACCCCCAAGCGAAAATCAGCCCTGTTCTAACCACCCAGTCCGCTGGGGCTTACCTGGTGATCTTTCAACCCGATTCAGTCTTCGCGGATGATTGGGAATTTCTTGAGAATCAAGGTTTTGCGGTCATCGAAAACCCCGACCTGCTGCCCGCGCAACTGCTGGTCAGCGGCCCCGCCAGCGGGCTCCCCAACCTGGCCGCTTCCGACGATGTTGTGTATATTCTGCCGGCTTCCGTCGATCTTCAGTCCGGCGCTCCCGTGCTAGGCTGTGCAGGGCCGCTTACCGAAGCCGGCCCGGTGGCGGAGTACGCGCAACCGGTGGCCACCTGGAATTCCGCTTCGGGCGGCGGAGTCACACTCGGCTATTTCTTCGACCAGCTCACCGAAAAGCTGGAGGCCAGCCAGGTGGAGAGCGAAATCACCCGCGCTTTTGCCACGTGGGCCCGCTCCGCCAATGTCAGCTTTACTCCCGCCGCGGTAACGCAGGCCACCCACAGTATCGATATCCTGTTCGCCAGCGGCGCCCACGGCGATGCCTACCCGTTCGACGACATCAGCATTCTGGCCCACACGTTCTACCCCGCTCCTCCGAACCCGGAAACGATAGCCGGCGACATGCACTTTAATGACTCTGAAAGCTGGCACATCGGCAGCGCCATCGATCTCTTTACCGTGGCGCTTCATGAGACCGGCCACGCGCTCGGCCTGGGACACTCCGATCAGCCCGGCGACGTCATGTATCCCTATTACAGCTTCGCCACGGGCCTTGCCCGCGGCGATATCGCGGCAATCCAGGCCGTTTACGGCACCACCCCGGGCTTGGTTACCCCGCCATCCGGCACGGGAACCGGAACGGGCACTGGAAGCGGCACTGGAACGGGCACTGGAAGCGGCACTGGAACGGGCACTGGAAGCGGAAGTGGAACGGGCAGCGGCAGCGGAACCGGAACGGGTGGAACCGGCACCGGCACCAAGACCACCGACACCACCCCGCCCAGCCTGGCCATCCTGTCGCCAGATTCCAGCATCGTATGCGCTTACTCGAGCACGATTGCCATCAGCGGCTCGGCGAGCGACAATGTCGCGGTCAGCAGGGTTACCTGGTCCACTTCGAACGGCGATTCCGGCGCCGCCACCGGCACCACCAGTTGGTCCGCCGTGGTGCCTCTGTTAACCGGCACTAACGTTGTCACCGTTCGTGCCTACGATGCCGCCGGCAACTCCTCCTGGCGGGCTGTCACCGTGGTCAGATACTGAAATGGGTTTTGATATTCTTTCCAGGCCCCTAGTGCTTGTAGCGTTTCAGCCGATATAGGCAAGTAGCGTCATGGATCTGAATCTTGAAAGTGAAACCAGCTTTCCCGCTGCTCCTTCCGCGGATGGTGCTCGCGCCCGTTGGCACGGCCACCGGCAACCTCCCCACGCCGCTCTCGCCGAGATCGATGCCGTCTTCGAGGAAGGCCTCGCCATCAGCGAAACCGAGACCATCCTGTTCGCCCTAGGCCAGGTGGTGGAACAACGCGACAAGCACACGGCAGGACACTGCGAAAGGTTGGCCTTCATCAGTGTGGCGATGGGGACGGCCATGGGGCTCGATCGCCCGGACCTTTTGGCGCTGTACCGCGGCGGCTACCTGCACGATATCGGCAAGGTTGGAATCCCCGATTCGATCCTCTTCAAGCCAGGCAAGCTGACTGCGCTCGAATGGGTCGTCATGCGCATGCATCCGGTGCGCGGCGCGGAAATCTGCCGCCACCTGAAATCGCTCACCTCCGTGCTGCCGCTCATCCGGCACCACCATGAACGCTGGGATGGCACCGGCTATCCCGACGGGTTGCGCGGCGAGGAGATCCCCCTGCTGGCCCGCGTGCTGCAGACCGTCGACATCTACGACGCGCTCACCAATCCCCGGCCGTACAAACCGGCCTTTTCCTCCAACAAAGCTCTTCGCGTGATGCAGGAAGAAACCGGGCGTGGTTGGCGCGATCCGGAGATCGTGAAGCTCTTCTTCACGCTCCACGATAGCGTCATCGCCAAGGCCGGCGAATTCACCGCCGGCAACGATCGCCATCTGGAAGCCATGCGCAATACTCTCGCCCGCCTGCGCTAGACTGCATGTCTCACAGCAATTCGGTAGTGACGATGTAGCGCACGCACTCGTGCGTGCCGCGCCGGCACTCATGCCGACGCCTGGTCCCGACAGACTGTGCGTCAGCCACAAAGGTGTCGAGAAGAGTCTCGACACGGCACGCACGAGTGCGTGCGCCACTTCATCGGACCACCTGTGAGAAATTCGGGCTAGTGGTGGCGCCGGACACGGATCTTTAAGTTAACGCTTATGGGGTGGCTATTTACGAGCAGGCCGCCTGCACGCGCTGTTCGCGCCGGTCCAACCTGCGGCCCAGTTCCGTCAGCATTCGTTCCAGCGCGCCACGATCCGCGGGGGCGACCAGAGGCAGCCACGCGTGCGCTTCGCTGTGAGCCCGTTCCGCACGTACCCGCGACTCTCCGCCGGAGGTTTCACGCGCTAAGGCAAGCCCCCGCTCCAGACGGTTGCGGATTAAATTCGCGAGTTCGAGATCGGTTTTGGCCCGCAGCTCTTTCAGCTTGGCGATATCGGTGCGGCTCATAAGTGCTTCTATGTGATTAGACGTTTGAACTTGCCGAATCGATCATTAAAAGTCGGAAAATTTGTAAGCGCAAGTACCACTTGTATATACGGCCCTGGCCGGATCGCGTCCGAAGAAATAGGGAAGTTCCCGATAATCGTCACAATCGTGCACGACAAAATCGGCCCACTTGCCCCGCTCCAGCGACCCGCATTCGCGGCCCCGCCCCAAACTGCAGGCGGCGTTGATGGTGGAAGCGGTGATGGCTTCCGCCGCCGTCATTTTCAGTTGCGTGGCCGCCAGCGAGAGCACCATCGGCATGGAAGCCGTGGGCGACGACCCGGGGTTGAAATCCGTCGCCAGCACCACGGCGAGGCCCATATCGATCATGCGCCGCGCGGCGGGGTAAATGCCCGACCCGAGCGCGTAGACCGATGCCGGCAGCAGCACGGGCTGCACGTTGGCCCGGAGCAGTGCTTCCATCCCGGCCGCTCCGGTGCGCTCCAGGTGGTCGGCGGTGGCCGCACCCAACTCCGCGGCCAAGAGAGAGCCAACGTCCGAACTGAATTGGTCCGCGTGCATGCGCACCTTCAGGCCGAGCCGTTGCGCCGCTTGCAGGACGACGCGCGCTTGCTGCAGCGGAAAAACCGAAGGTTCGCAGAAGACATCGCAGTACTCCGCCAGGCGCTCCGCCCGGACGCGCGGCAGCATCTCTTCCACCACCAGCGCGACGTATGCGTCCATGCGGCCGCGATATTCGTCGGGTACTTCGTGCGCGCCGAGGAACGTCGGAACGTAGCGCAATTTCCCATCCGCCGCCAGATCTCTCACCACCCGCAGAATCTTCAGCTCGGCTTCCACCGACAGGCCGTAGCCCGATTTGGCTTCGATGGTGGTGGTGCCGCCGCGCGCGAACCAGACGCGCCGCCGCCGCGCCGTTGCGAGCAGCTCGGCTTCCGAAGCCTCTCGCGTGCGCCGCACGGTGGAGCGAATGCCGCCGCCGCGCGCGGCGATTTCCGCGTAGGTCGAGCCTTGGAGGCGCTCCTCGAATTCATCGGCGCGCGTGCCCGCGAAGACCGGATGGGTGTGGGCGTCGACAAACCCCGGCAACACGATGCGCCCGCCGGCATCCACAATCTCAGCATCGGCCGAAACCCGCCGCTCGATTTCCGCGCGCGTTGCGGCGAACTCCACGCGGCCGTCGCGCACCAGCAGGGCGCCATCGGCAATCACGCCCAAATCGCGCATCTCGGCCCCGACGCGCGGCCGTGCCGGGCCGGCCAGCGTCACCAGTTGTTTACAATTCCAGATGGCCAGTTGGCTCACTTTTCTTCCATGGGCCGCCGAATGCCGCGCTCGCGCGCGAATCGCCGGGCTTCTTCGTATCCGGCGTCGGCGTGACGGATCACGCCCATGCCCGGGTCGGTGGTGAGCACGCGCTCAAGCCGCCGTTCCGATTCTTCGGCGCCATCCGCCACCACCACCATTCCGGCATGCTGCGAATAGCCGATGCCCACACCGCCGCCGTTATGGATGGAGACCCACGAAGCGCCCGCCGCCGTGTTCACCAGCGCGTTCAGGAGCGGCCAATCGGCGATGGCGTCGGAGCCGTCGCGCATGGCTTCGGTCTCACGGTAGGGCGATGCCACCGAGCCCGCGTCCAGATGATCGCGGCCAATCACGATGGGCGCTTTCAATTCCCCGCTCCGCACCAGCCGGTTGATGGCGACTCCGAATTTCGCGCGCTCGCCGTAACCCAGCCAGCAGATGCGCGCCGGCAGGCCCTGAAATTGGATGCGTTCGCGCGCCAGGCGAATCCAGCGGGCCAGCGTCTCATTTTCCGGGAAGAGTTCGAGCGCCAGGCGGTCGGTGCGGTAGATGTCTTCGGCGTCGCCCGAAAGCGCCACCCAGCGGAACGGCCCGCGGCCCTGGCAAAAGAGCGGCCGGATGTACTCCGGCACGAAGCCCGGAATGTCGTACGCGTTTTCGACGCCAGCCTTGCGGGCCTGCGTGCGGATGTTGTTGCCGTAATCGAAGGTCACCGTGCCCATCTTCCGCAGCGCCAGCATGGCCTCCACGTGCACACCCATGGCGCGGAACGAGCGCTTGAGGTAATCGTCCGGATCGCTCTGGCGCAGATGATTGGCCTCCGCCAGAGACATGTGGTTGGGCACGTAGCCATTCAGCGGGTCATGCGCGCTGGTCTGGTCGGTGAGGACGTCGGGGACGAACCCGCGCCGCACCAGTTCCGGCAGCACGTCCGCGCAATTGCCCACCAAGGCCACCGATACCGCCTTGTGCGCGATTTGCGATTCGCGCAGAATCCGCAGCGCGTCGTCCAGGTTGCGCGCCAGCCGGTCGCAGTAGCCGGTATTCAGGCGGCGCTCGATGCGGTGCGGGTCCACATCGATGCCCAGGAAGCACGCGCCATTCATGGTGGCGGCCAGCGGCTGCGCGCCGCCCATCCCGCCCATGCCGCCGGATACCACCACCTTGCCTTCGAGCGTCCCGCCGAAATGCTTCCGCCCGAGCGACGCGAACGTCTCATAAGTGCCCTGCACGATGCCCTGGCTGCCGATGTAAATCCACGACCCGGCGGTCATCTGGCCATACATGGTCAGACCCAGCTTCTCCAGCCGCGTGAATTCGTCGAAGTTGGACCACTGGCCCACCAGGTTGGAATTGGCGATGAGCACGCGCGGCGCTTCCGGATGCGTGCGGAAGATGCCCTGCGGCCGGCCGGATTGCACGATCAGCGTCTCGTCGTTTTCGAGCGATCGCAACGCCCGCAGAATCGCGTGGAACGAGGGCCAGTCGCGCGCCGCGCGCCCCTGCCCGCCATAGACGATCAGCTCATCGGGATTCTCCGCAACCTCCGGATCGAGATTGTTCTGGATCATGCGGAAGGCGGCTTCCTGGTGCCAGCCCTTGCAGGAGAGGGCGCTGCCGCGAGGCGCATGGATTGCCGTGGTCAGACTCATGGGGACTCCGAAGGCAATCATAGCGCGCGGTGCGAAGCGCGGTATGGAGGCCGAAACGGGGACCTCGCGCCAGCGGGCCGAAGGCGGGGCGGGCTGCTGCCGCAGGCGGTGCCGAAGGTTCACCATTTTTGGGTACCGTAAGTTACAGTACCCTTTCGGATTTTGGCGTTGAGAATCTTAGGCCCTAAGTCTTGATCGAGCGCTCTGGCTGGCTTACACTTAGAGACTCGCCATCCAGGACGTGAGGACTTAAGGTCAAGATAAGGGTGGGATTCATGCGCGTGTCGAAACGATTCTTAGCAACAGTTGCGGTTGTCGGGCTGAGCATGTACCCGTACAGCCAAGCTCGGGGTGGCACCATTCAGGATGGAGGCTTCGAGAGTGCCACGGCGGGTACATACGCTACCGGGCCGATTGGCGATGGCTGGAATGTGACCGAGGGAACCATTGGCATTTTCAACAACTCGGGAGGCATTGGCACGGCTCACAGTGGTTCGCAATTCGCGGATCTGGATCAATCCGACACCCTAAATGGACTTAGCCAGACCATCGGCACCACTGCCGGGGACACGTATCAAATTACTTTCTGGCTTTCTGACGACACGGGCGGAAACAGCTTCCAGGCGAGTTTTGGCGCGACCACTCTGGTCAACGAGACGACCCCGGATTTGGGCCTCGGCAACTATACCGAACTCACTTATGACGCCACTGCCGGCGGCGTTTCCACCGCCCTGTTGTTCACTGGCCAGTACTTGCTACGCGGCGGCTCAGTTGGCACGGTGATAGACGATGTAAGCGTCACGGATATGAGTGCCCAAACTCCAGAACCGGCGACGTTCGGGATGATCGGGGCCGCGTTGTCGTTTCTAGGTTTGCGGCGCTTGCGGCGCAATCGTTAGAGAGCGCCAACGGGCGAGCGTGGCTCACGCAGCATTCAGAGAAGACGGTTGAGTGCATTCAGCCGCTGCTCTACGGATTCCTTGAAGCCGACGTCCGCGATGGATTCCAGGTTGATGTTGACGTTCTCCAGGACACCGGCTTTGGCGGCCACCGTGAGTGCTTTGGCCACCGCCAGATCGGAACCGAACTTCGCCGGGATCTGCAGAGCGTTCAACCGCGCCTGCATCGCCGACGCGCGCTCGAAGACTTCGAGCGGCACCTCCGCGGCGCCGTGCAGCGCTTCTTCCACGTAGGGCGCGCGCTGGTCTTTCGGACGCTTGTAGGCCGCCATCACTTTCTGGAACGCTTCGGCATCGCGATCCACGGCTTCGGTGAAGAAGCGCCGGTCGGTTTCGAACGGCCCGGGGTCCTGCTTCGCCAGGCGGGTCACCATGGCTCCCAGAGCGGCGGCCATGGCAGCGGCCGCGGCCGACGCGCTGCCGCCGCCGGGCGTGGCTGTTGGCGCCGCCAGCGCGTCCAGGAACTCGGGCAAGCCGTTGCGCGCGCCGATGGCTTCCGCCACGCGATTTTCCAAGACCAGCTCCGGCCGGAAATTTTCGAAGCGCAGGAAATAGTCGGCCGACATCTCGATCGACTTTTTCGGGATCAGCCCTACGATCTCGCTGCCTACCACCGGCACGCCGTAGCGCTCCGCTTCGCGGCGCACGGTCTCGAAGACCAGATGCATGGGCGTCTGCTCGAAATCCGTCAGGTTGATGGAAACCTGCGCCAGGTTGCGCGTCCCCAGCATCACGCCCATGGACTTCACAAAGCGGAAGCCGCCCGTCGAAAACCGGATGGTCCTGGCGATCCTCCTGGCGATGGCCACATCCGGCGTCCCCAGGTTCACGTTGTAGGCGATCAGGAATTTACGCGCGCCCACCACCGTGGCGCCCGCCGTCGGGTGGCACACGGCGTCGCCCACGTCGGGAGCGCGTTCGGCCACCGTGCCCATTTCCTTCACCAGCGATTCGAACTGGCCGCGCCGGATGTTCTCCAGGTTGACGCGGTCGGGGCGCCGGGCCGCGGATTCGTACAGGTACACCGGCACGCGCAGCTTGTTCCAGATCTCGGCCGCCACGCGATCGGCGAGGCGCACGCACTCTTCGAGCGTGACGCCCTCGATGGGGATGAACGGCACCACATCGGCCGCTCCGATGCGCGGGTGCGCGCCCCGATGTTTGGTGAGGTCGATCAGTTCGACCGCCTTTTCGACGCCGCGGACGGCCGCGTCGGCCACGGCCGCCGGCGGTCCGACGAACGTCAGAACCGAGCGATTGTGATCGGCGTCGGATTCGCGGTCGAGCAGTACGACATCGGGCACCGCCAGGATGGCCTGCACGATGGCATCCATTTTGGCGGCATCGCGCCCTTCGGAAAAATTCGGAACACACTCCACAAGTTGTCGCGCCATGAACCCACATTGTGTCATACGGCTCCGGGCGGCGGGTGCGACGATAACCCGAGAATGTTAATTCAACGCGGAGGCGCGGAGACGCAGAGAAAACTGAGGAGTTGGAGAGCTGGTGCAGACAACCGCCGGTGCTAAAAAAGAGAGACGTGCTGGATCAGGAAACTCATCTCTCTCGTTTTCTCCGTGTCTCCGCGCCTCCGCGTTGAAAGAAATTGACGGAAGGATTACGGCTCCAGGCTGCGTTATACTGGCTGCGAAAGAATGCTCCGGCTGCCGCGCGTTTACCCCATCCTCGATACCGAATCGCTCGAGCGCCGCGGCATCTCCCTGGCGGTAGCTGCCGCGGCATACCTCGAAGGCGGCGCCGCCATTTTGCAAATCCGCCACAAGTTTCATTGGAGCCGCGATCTGTTTGCCGCCTCTCAAGAAGTGGCGCGCCTCTGCCGCGAAGCGGGCGCCAGTCTGATCGTCAACGATCGCGCCGATTTCGCCGCGCTGCTGGATGCCGGCCTGCACGCCGGCCAGGACGATCTCTCCCCGCGCGACGCCCGCAAGCTTCTCGGCTCCCATGCCATCATCGGACTCTCCAGCCACAGCGCCGCGCAACTGGCGCCCGCCGCCGGCGAGCCCGTGGATTACGTGGCCCTCGGTCCGATCTTCGCCACGGCTTCCAAACGCCAGCCCGACGCGGTAGTCGGCCTGGATGAAATCCGCCGCTGCCGCGGCCTGATGGAGAAGCCCCTGGTCGGGATCGGCGGCATCACCCTCGATAACGCCCGCGATGTGTTCGCCGCCGGCGCCGATTCCGTCGCGGTGATCGCCGGCCTGCTCCCCGCCGCCCCTACGGCGCGCTCGCTTCGCGAACGCATGGAAGAGTGGGAGCGGCTGGCCGGATAGGGGGTCGAAAGCGCCCGGCCCACACACTTGCGTTACCATTACAAAAACACCGTGGTCGGACAGACCGTTGCGAACTACCGGATCGTCGAAGAGCTGGGCGCCGGCGGCATGGGCGTGGTCTATAAGGCCCAGGATACCCGTCTGAACCGATACCTGGCGCTCAAATTTCTCAAGCCGGAACGCGTCACCGAAGACTACAAGCGCCGCTTCTTCCAGGAAGCCCGCTCGGCTTCCGCGCTCAACCACCCGGGCATCATCCACATCTACGACATCGGCCAATGGGAAGGCGCCGATTTCATCGCCATGGAATTCGTGGAAGGCACCACGCTCTTCCAGGTGATGCGCGCCCGCAAGCTGCCCGTGGAAGAAGCGCTGCGCATCGCCGTGCAGGTGGCCGGCGCCCTCGCGGCCGCCCACGCCGCCGGCATTGTGCACCGCGACCTCAAGCCAGGAAACGTCATGGTGACGCCCGCCGGCCTGGTCAAGGTGCTCGATTTCGGCCTCGCGAAATTGAACGAGCCGGCCGCCGCCGTCTCCGCCTATACCGAATCGGCCTCCACCCAAACGCTGGCATACAGCGAGAGCCACACCGAACCCGGCATGGTTTTCGGCAGCCCGCCCTATATGTCTCCCGAGCAGGCCCTCGGCCATGCCGTCGACGGACGCTCCGATATCTTCGCCTTCGGCCTGCTCCTTTACGAGTTGCTCACCGGCCATCCGGCTTTCAAAGGCCGGACCAAAATCGAAGTGCTCTCGGCGGTTCTCCACGTCGATCCACCGGCGCCCGGCAAATCCAACCGGCTGGTGACCAAGGCCCTCGACGCCGCGGTGGCCCGCTGTCTGCGTAAAAATCCCGACGAGCGCTTCCAGACCATGGCGGAAGTGAAGCAGGCCCTCGAAAGCGTTGGCCGCCGTCCCGCCACGCCGCGCTGGCTCTTGCACTCGGCCGTGGCCGCCGCGCTCATCGCCATTGTCGCCGTGATCTTCCTGGCGGTACGCGGGCGCCATATCTTCGCACCAGCGGAACAGGCTCCCGCGGAAACCGTTCGCTTAACCAACGATCCCGGTCTCAACATCGACCCCGCCATCTCGCCCGACGGCACCCTGCTGGCCTACGCTTCGGACCGCGGCGGCGAAGGCAACCTGGATATCTGGGTCAAACAGGTGGCCGGCGGCGAGCCCCTACGCCTCACCCACGGCCCCGGCAACGACTCCGAGCCCGACTTCTCCCCCGACGGAACCCAGATCGCCTTCCGCTCGACGCGCGATGGCGGCGGTCTCTACATGGTCCCGGCCATGGGCGGCCGCGAGCGCAAGATCGCGGACAACGGCAGGCGCCCCAAGTTCTCGCCAGACGGTTCCAAGATCGCCTACTGGACCGGCGTCGCCAGCCCGTTCCCTCTGCGCGCCGGAAACGGCAAGGTTTTCGTTTTCGACCTGGCCACTTCCACCGCGCGCGAACTGCGGCCCGACTTCGCCGCCGCCGCGCATCCGGTCTGGAGCCCCGATGGCAAGCAGATTCTCTTCGTCGGCTTGCAGGACGCCCACGATTTCAATACCGGCGACTGGTGGATTGCCCCGGTGGATGGCGGCGCGCCGGTGCGCTGCCGAACCATGCCTTCAGACGGCAGCATGCCGGATCCCTTCGCCTGGCGCGGCGATCGAGTTTATTTCGCATCGGGGACGCGGGACATCAATACCATCGGCGAAATCCGCATCGATCCCAAGACCGGCAGCGTGCTGGCGCCTCCCCGCCGTTCGACCACCGGAACCTCCGACGAAGCGTCGCCCGCGGTTTCCCGGGCCGGCCTGGTGGTTTTTTCCAGTCTTACCGGCAAGAGAAACGTGTACCGTGTTCCGCTGGATCTCAACTCCGGTAAGCTCACCGGTGAGCGCCACGCTTTGACGGAGGGAATTTCCAATACCGTCATAGAATCCGTTTCGGCGAATGGAAAAAGAATCGCCAATCTGTCCGACCGCACCGGCCAATGGGAGGTCTGGGGCAAAGACTTGTCCAATGGGAGTGAGTTGCAATTGACCACCAGTGGCAAAAGCAAGACGGACGCCCGGATCACTCCCGACGGAAACTCAGTCGCGTGGCGAGAAGACAATACCAACAGCCCCGGCAGCTTCCTCACTTCCTTCGATGGCAGTTCCACGCGCCGCCTCTGCGCCGACTGCAGGTTCTGGACCTGGACGTCGGATGGCAAGCTGGGCCTGATCACGCGCAAATCGGTCCGCGTCTCCATCGGCATCCTGGATGCCGCTTCCGGCCAGGAATGGGACTACCTGGCGGCTCCGGACCTGGACTACTACCCGCGGTCGATTTCTTCGGACGGCAAGTGGCTGGCTTTCAGCGCCCATCGCGACGCCAACGATTTCACGATTTACGCGGCTCCGTTCGCTCCTCACCGGCCACCGCCGCAATCCGAGTGGGTTCGCGTGCTCGCATCGCCGGATGTCCATCCCAATCCCCACTGGTCGCCCGACGGCGGCCTGCTCTATTTCAGCTCCGACCGCGACGGTCACAACTGCGTGTGGGCGCAGAAACTGGATCGCATCACCAAGCGTCCGCTCGGCCCTCCCTTCGCCGTCGCGCATTTCCACGCCCGCTCCGCCGCCATGACCGCCCCTTCCAACTGGCTCCCTGTCGTGCTGGCCCCCGATGCGCTGCTGGTCACGCTTCTGGAACGCTCGGGCCAAATCTGGATGCTGAAGCCCTCCAGCGGCAAGCCATAAGCTTTTCCCTTTCTCCGGCCCTCGACTCTAGTTTGTTTTTCCCCCGCGTTTCTGATAGTCTGTTTTGAACCCGAAGGAGGGTCGTCGCAAATGGCTACTGACTTGTTGGAAGGCGAGATTCTCAAACAGTATCGAAGCGTGGTCGACGCCGTAGCGCCGGAAAAGAAGAAAAAGCAAGAGAAGGAGGAGCAGACCGAGGCGCCGCAGTGCTCCTTTGTGGAGGTCTGTTCCGAGGGCTGCACCGGCGCGACCACGGATGAGAAGAAAAGGAAGAAACAGGCGCGTGTCGCCGGCTGGTTCGATCCGCCAGTTGCGTAAATCACCCGCCCCATGTTCCTGACGGAGGCAAGCGTTCTCCATTACCTGGTGGAGCGGAACTTTGCCGGCATGGAAGCGGCGGTGGACGGCCAGTTCACCGTCCGCAGTCTGAGCTATCGCAACTACAACTACGCCGTCACTTGCGGACGGCGCGAGTATCTGGTGAAGCAACCCAAGAAGTGGACGCCCGGGGGGCGGGGCTCGATCGACAGCGAGGCCTCTTTCTACTGGCAGGTGCGCACCGATCCGCGCTTTCTGCCGCTGCGCGATCTGGTGCCGGAATCCTACGGCTATGACCCGCAGCATTCGGTCCTCATCCTGAAATTCCTTCCGCATCAGACTGCTCTGCATCATGCGACCGACCGCTTTGCCCCCGAAACCGCGCGCCTGGTCGCCACCGCCATGGCAACGCTGCATCGCGACATGCGCTCCCTGGAAATCAGCCAACTTTTCCCCGCGCCGGTCCCCTGGTGCTTCTCGATCCACGAATCCGACCCCGACAAGCTGGAGGATGCCATCGAAGGACAGCGCGAGCTGGTGCGGTTGGTGCGCAAGTTCCCGGCTTTCGGAAGCGGCCTCGAATCGCTCGCCAGCGAGTGGCGCGCGCGGGCCCTGATCCACGGCGATTGGAAGCTTTCCAATTGCCTGGTCTCCGCCGCGCGCGACCGCCTGTCGATGGTGGACTGGGAGTTCGCCTCCTGGGGCGACCCGCTGTGGGATGCCGGCACCGTGCTGCAATCCTATTGGAGCTTCTGGGCGCGGTCGCCCGAGGAACATCCGATTGAGGAGATCCGGCCAGCCTTGTCGGCCTTCCTGGAAACCTACGCGCACGAAACCGGCGTGGCCGTTTCCGATATCCTCGTGCCGGCGATTCGCTTTGCCGGCGCCCGCATGGTGCAGACCGCCTATGAAGCTTTAATCCGGGCCGACGAGATTACCGCCGACGCCGTCCGCCTGGCGCAGGCCAGCCTGAACATCCTGACGCGCCCCGAGCGCGCCGCCGGGCAACTGCTGGGAGTCAAAGCATGCGCCGCCAGCTAGAAGCCATCATGGCCGCCGAATGGCCGCGGATGGAGGACACCGGCAAACTCGCCAGGCTGCTATGCGATCGCTGTTATAACCACTCCTTCCTCGATCCGGCACCGCCCCCCATCACGGTGAGCGAAGATATCCTGCCGGCTTTGATCGCCGCCAACCAAAGCCGCCCCGCGTGGGAGGAAGGCTGGACCATCGACCAGCGCCTGGAAGACGGCCCCATACTCGCCCGCAAAGGCCGCGCGGCCCGCTCGTTTCTCCCGGGCGAGTACATCACCAGCCGCGGCCTGGACCGCGGACCCGATCCCGACGATGCGATCCGAGTCTTCATCGCACCCGGCAGCCCCGACTTGCAAAAGGCCTTCTACTTCGCGTTCGGCCAAGCCATCGAAGAACTCGGCCCCAGCGTTCCCACTCTGCGCGTGTATTGGAACATCGCACCCGAAGGCGTGACGCTCCTGATGGAGACGCTCACCCGCGAATTCAACCGCTTCCAGGTGCCGTTCCGGTTCAAGTGCCTGCGGCACGTGGCGCACTACTCGCGGCGCGACCCGGCCATCCTCTACGTCAGCCGCCGCTCCTACCCCATCGTGGCGATGCTCATCGAAAAAATTTATCCCACCGTCCGCCCGTGGCTGCGTGACACCGTGCCGCTGTTCACCAAGCCGGTGGCCCGCGGGCTCGGATTCGCCGAAGACCCCGGCGACAGTTTCGGCAGCCATCGCTCCCGCATCCTGGCGGAGGCCGTCACCCGCTCGCATGGCCAGCCCGTCGATCGACGGTTGGGCGAATTGCGCCGCCAGTTCGAACAGCGCGGGATTTCGCTCGATACGCCGTGGCTCGGCCCGGCATCGCCCGAAACCTACGAGTTCCCTTTTCCCGCCGCATGAAAACTTCCTACCTCGAAGTCGCGGAACGGATCGGCGCGCGCCTGTGCCGCGATGCGCTGTGGAGCCGCGGGCGCTGTAACTGGACCGCCGACCGCGCCGAGGGCCGCACCACGGTCCACGCCTCTCTCGGCCCGCTGCTCTACGACGGAACGGCCGGCATCGCGCTCTGCTTGTGGCGGCTCGCCGAAGTCACCGGCGAGCGCATCTTTCGCCTCACCGCCGAAGCTGCCCTGCGCCATGCGCTCTCCAAACTGCCGGCCGGTGGCCCGGGTTTGTACGCCGGCGCTCCGGGCATCCTCTTCGCCGCCTGGCAAATGGGCCGCCAGATCGAAGAGACCCAGGCCCTCGAAGCCACCGCGCTGCGCCCGGAGATGCTCGATCTCATCGGTGGCAGCGCCGGCGCCATTATCGCCTTACTCTGCCTTTACAGCGCCGGCGGCGATGCGCGCCTGCTCGAAACCGCTGTCTCCCACGGCGAGCTGCTGCTCGCCCACGCCACCCGCGCCGAGGAAGGCTGGAGCTGGAAAACCATCCGCGCCGTCCGCAACTGTACCGGCATCTCGCACGGAACCGCCGGCATCGCCTGGGCGCTGCTGGAACTCTGGCAGGTCACCCGCCAAGACCGTTTCCGCGCCGCCGCCCTGGAAGCCTTCCGTTACGAGCGAAGCTGCTTCGATCCGCACCGCCAAGCCTGGCCCGACTTTCGCGAAGAGCTTACGCAATACCCCGTGCTCTGGTGTCACGGCGCCGTGGGGATCGGCTTTTCGCGCCTGCGCGCCTGGCAGATCCTCCAGGACGACCAGTGCCTGGCGGAAGCGCGCATTGCTCTCGCCAAGACCATCGACACCGCGCTCGCGCCCGCCAATTACTCGCTCTGCCACGGCAAGTTGGGAAACGCCGATTTCCTCATCCAGGCTTCCCAGGTCTTAGGTGAAGAAACCTGGCTCGCCCCCGCCGAGCAGGTCGCGCAAGAAGCCATGGATCTGTTCGAACGCCGCCGACTGCCCTGGCCCTGCGGCCTCCCCAACGCCAACGAAACCCCGGACCTCATGCTGGGCCTGGCCGGCATCGCGTATTTCTACCTGCGGCTGGCTGACCCCTCGCGCATCTCCACGGTGCTGCTGCCGCACGTGTGATTTCAGTCGGAATTCAGTTCCGCCACGCGCACTCCCGGAATGTGAATGCCGCGCATTGACAGTTAGTCTGCCAGAAAGGCCGCTCGAAACTGGGTCCCCTTTTCGCTCGAAGAACGCCGGCTAAAAAGCCGGCGGCAGGCTGAAAGCCTGGCCCCACATGGGCGCGCCCGGCCCTGCGTGCACATACGCTGAGGTCCAAGCCGTTTTGCGATGAATCTGTCGGTGTCCACCCGTGTGCCGCGCACCTAGATATTTGTCCTTCTCAGCAACCGCCCCGGCATTGGCATATGCTTTCTCTAACCAGTGCACCAGAGGAGGGTAAGCTGTGCCAGCAATCAAGTTCACTTTAAACGGCAAACCGCAGTCCGTGGATGCCGTCTCCGCCATGCCGCTGCTTTGGGTTTTGCGTGATACGCTCGGCATGACCGGCACCAAGTTCGGATGCGGCATGTCGTTGTGCGGCGCTTGCACCGTCCACATCGACGGCGAACCCGTGCGATCATGCGTGACTCCCATTTCCGCCGTCGCCGGTAAAAAGATCACCACTATCGAAGGCCTTTCGCCCGACCGCAGCCATCCCATCCAGCGCGCCTGGATCGAGGAAGACGTGCCGCAGTGCGGCTATTGCCAGTCCGGCCAGATCATGACCGCAGCGGCGCTGCTTTCGAAGACCGGGAACCCCACCGACGCCGACATCGACGAGGCCATGCGCAACAATATCTGCCGCTGCGGAACCTATGAAGGAATACGCCGCGCCATCCACCGCGCGGCCGACATCCAGCGCGCGGGAGGCGCCCGATGAACGCCGCTCTCAATCGCCGCAATTTCCTCCGCACCAGCGCCGCCGCGGCCGGCGGCCTGCTGGTGGGCTTCTACATCCCGGAGCGCAACAAGGCCGCCGCCGGCGTCCTCACCGATTCCAAGCTCAACGCCTGGGTGCACGTCGGCTCCGACGACCAGGTAACGCTTTTCATCCACAAGGCTGAAATGGGCCAGGGCACCGTCACTTCGCTTTCCATGCTGCTCGCCGAAGAACTGGAATGCGATTGGTCGAAGGTCCACACCGAGTTCCCCGGCATCAGCCGCGAATACGGCGCCAACCAGGGCGTAGTCGGCAGCCAGAGCATCCGCTCTTCGTGGACCACCCTGCGCCAGGCCGGCGCCAGCGCGCGCGAAATGCTCATTCGGGCCGCCGCGCAACAGTGGGGCGTGGATCAGTCGCAGTGCCGCGCCGCAAACAGCGTGGTCATCAACACCGCCAGCAACGCGCGCGTCAGCTATGGCAGCCTCGCCGACGCCGCTTCCAAGCTTCCCGTCCCCACCGGTATCGCGCTCAAGGACCCGTCGCAGTTCAAGATCACCGGCAAGCCCACCAAGCGCCTCGATACGCCGTCCAAAGTGGATGGCTCCGCGACGTTCGGCCTCGACGTCCGCCTGCCCGGCATGCTCTATGCGGTGATCGAGCGCTGTCCCGTCTTCGGCGGCAAGGTCTCGAGCTTCGACGCCACCAAGGCCAAAGCCGTCCCCGGCGTGAAGGACGTCGTGCAGATTTCGAGCGGCGTCGCGGTGGTCGCCGAGAATACCTGGGCCGCCATGGAAGGCCGCCGCAAGCTCACCGTCAAGTTTGACGAAGGCGCGGTCGCCGCCTTCAGCACGCCCGGCATCACCAAGTCGTTCATCGACGCCGTGGAGCAAGGCGGCGGCGCGTCCATGCGCAAGGACGGCGATCCGGCCGCCGCGCTGGCCGGCGCAGCCAAGAAACTCGAGGCCGTCTACCAGACTCCTTACCTGGCGCACGCGCCCATGGAGCCGCTCAACTGCACCGCCTGGGTGAAGCCCGATTCCTGCGAAATCTGGGCCTCCACGCAGGGGCAGAGTACCGCCCGCAATGTGGGCGCGCGCAGGACCGGCCTCGCGCCCGAGAAGGTCACGGTCAACACCCTATACATGGGCGGCGGCTTCGGCCGGCGCGCCCGTGAGGACTATATGGGCGAAGCGGTCGAAATCTCCAAAGCCATCGGGGGGCCCGTCAAACTCACCTGGACCCGCGAAGACGACATGCAGCAGGACGCCTATCGCCCCGCCTCGTACTGCAAATTCGCCGGTGGCCTGGACGCCGATGACTGGCCCTCGGTCTGGACCGCCGCCATCGCCTGCACCATGTTCGGCGGCAACGGCACGGCGGTGGAAGGCATCCACAACGGCCCCTACACGCTGCCCAACATGCAGGTGGACTATCACAACGTCGATCCCGGCATTCCGGTCAGCTACTGGC
>JBEKQS010000033.1:0-28545 GCA_049519475.1 Bryobacteraceae bacterium
CCTGCGCGACTAATCCAACTCAAAAAACGCGGCCTAGTAACGCCAGCTTCGGGTGTCCGCGCCCGGCGGCGCGGTCGAGATCATGTGGTCCATCATCAACGGCATCAGGCGCTGGTTGATGGTGGGACCGGAGACACTCATGGGGACGTGCGGATTGCCCGTATAGCAGTGCGGCATGCCCGGTCCGTAATCGAAATCGCCCGCGTAGTAGGGCCCTTTCGCCAGATCTTTGGTGGATTCCAGAAACTCCTCGGTGAGGCGCACGGCGCGGTCCAGGTAATAGCTGTCGGCGTCGCCCACCGCGAAGTGAAGCTTGCCGGCCAGTTTGGGCCCGAGCGTCTTCCAATCGCGCTGCATGATGTGGTTGAGGTCGTAATGTTCTTTCCAGTATTCGGCCACCTGGTGGTCGATCGCGCCGGTGCGCGGGTCCAGAATCAGCTTGGGATAGCCATCCTCGCCGACCGGGCTGTACACGGCCTGCCAGATGTCGAACTGCTCGCCCGATCGGCCCTTAGTGCCGAGCACCAACTCAAAGCGGACGGCGTCTTCCATGACGGAGAGCACTCTGCCGTCGGCGGTGCGCTCCATGGGAATGGGCACTTGCTTCCAGGCGCCCTCGGCATAGAAAGCGGTTTTGTCCTGGTAGAGGTTGACCAGCGAATAGGCGCTGAAGTCGATTGGATCGGGGCAGGCCGCCCACGCGCCATTAAAAAACTCGGGGTAAAAAACCTGCAGGGCCAGCACGCGCCATCCGCCGGTCGAGCCGCCGTAAAGAGTGCGCGCCCACGATTCCCCAATCCCGCGGAATTGCTTCTCGATATACGGATACAGCTCCTGAATGAGCGCATCGCCGTACGGGCCCACGTTGGCCGAGTTCACCGCGTAGGAATCGTCATAGTAGGGATTGGCGTCTTGCGTGTCGACGATCAGCATGCGTGGCAGGCGGCCGCTGGTCCAATCCTGATAGAAGCGATAGCTGTTCTGCGAGCCGCCACGGCCGCCTCCGCCGCCGCCCGCGGGCGGCTCCGTGGTGAAGCCCACGCCGGCGTTGAACGAGGGCGAAAAATGGCCCTGGTAATACAACACCGGATAGCGGGCGTTGGGATGTTCGTCGAAGCCTTCCGGCAGCAGAACAATGGCGCCCAGATACATAGGCCGGCCCCAGAATTCGCTCAGCAATTTGCTCTGCATGCGCACATGCTTGATGTATTTGGTATCGGCCTGAGGCTCGATGGGCGGAACCGTTTTGGTGAGTTCGATCTTCACCACATCGGCGACGGCCGGATCGATTTTCACTTTTACCGGCTGGCTGTAGAGGTTACCGGGTTTGCGGGCCCAGTGCTGGCCTTCGCCCTGGTCCATGGGCAGCTTGACGGTGTGGCCGTCGCCGCGATGGAAGGTTTCGTAGACGTTGAGCACGGCCTGCACGTAATACTCGCCGGCCGCCACCTCGTCGAGCGACCGGCGGGGATAGCCCAGCGTCGAGCCATCGATCGAGACGCTGCGCGCGCCTTCGGCGTCGCCGCCGAATATCTGCTGGGTGTTGAGACCTTCGCTGACGGAGAAGCGCGGCTCAGGCGTGCCGGTGGTGGAGATGACCAGGACCACCCGCCCGTCCATCGGGTTGGCCCAGGAGACTTCGAAACGCAACGGCGATTTGGCCTGCGCCACAAACGGGACGGCGAGTAACAGAAGGCTGGCACGGATTCGCATCTATTGAGAGCTACCACTTCCGGCGGCGATCCCGCAAGCGGTATGATGGACCCATGAACCTGGCTGTCGCAACCGATCACGGCGGTTTCCCGCTGAAGGAACGCATCATCCAGGAGTTGACACGACTGGGGCACCACGTCACGGATCTGGGGACGAACTCGGCGGAGCCGGTCGACTACCCCGATTACGCCGAGGCCGTGGCTCATGAGATCCTGGAAGGCCGTGCCGAGCGCGCTGTGCTGATCTGCGGCAGCGGCGCGGGCGCATGCGTGGCGGCCAATAAGTTCAAGGGCATCCGCGCCGCTACCTGCCATGACAGCTTTTCCGCCCACCAATGCGTAGAAGATGACGACGTCAATGTGCTGTGCCTGGGCGCTCGGGTGGTAGGGCCCGAATTGGCGGTCGAACTGGTCCGCGACTATGTGAACGCGGAATTCTCAGGCGCCGAACGGCATTGCCGGCGGCTGAGAAAGATCGCTGCGTTCGAGGCCAACTGGTAGCGCCCCTATTTTTTCGGCGCCGCGAAATACGGCTCCGGTTCGGGAACCGCGGCGCCGTCCTTGCGCGGGTCCGAAGCCCCCCAATTCACTCCCGTGGCCGAATCGTGGACCACCGCCTGGCCGCCGCCCACGGAACTCGAGAAATCTCCCAGCAGTTCCAACTGGTGGCCGCGCGCCATCAGGGCCTCGCGAACCTCCAGCGGAAAGCGGCTCTCCACGGAAACGTCGCAGCCGCCGAACGTTTTCTTGGTGAAGCGCGGCGCCTCCAGCGCCATCTGAATATTCATTCCGTGATCCACCACGTTGGAGACGAACTGCGCGTGCGCTTGCGCCTGGTTCAGCCCACCCATGATGCCGAAGCCCATGTGCAGGCTGCCCTTTTCCATGAAGGCCGGGATGATGGTGTGGAACGGCCGCTTGCGCGGCGCGAGCGCGTTGGGGTGCCCGGCGTCCATTTCGAAAAGGCCGCCGCGATTTTGCAGCGCGAATCCATACTCATCCACCACCACGCCCGAACCGAAGTGCTGGTAGAGGCTCTGAATCAGCGAGACGATGTTGCCCTCGCGGTCCACCACGGAGAGGTAGATGGTGTCGCCGTGCACCACCAGCGGCTGGCCGGGCGCGACGTCGCAGCGCGCGCGAACCGGGTCGATTAATTTGACGCGCTCCCGCGCGTAGTCCATCGAAATCATTCCTTCCACCGGAACTTTGCTGAACTTGGGGTCGGCGACATAGCGCGCGAGATCGGCATAGGCCAGCTTCTGCGCTTCGATTTGCCGGTGCAACTCCTCAAAGCCGCGCGGCGGGTAATCGGCCAGCGGATATAGAGAGAACAGGTTCAGCATCTGGATGGCGGCGATTCCCTGCCCGTTGGGCGGCAACTCGTAAACCTTCCAGCCGTGGTAGTCGGTGGAAATGGGTTCGACCCATTCCGCCTGAAACTCGGCGAGGTCGTCGGCGGTCATCTTGCCGCCCAGCCGTTCGCTGGTCTTCAGGATGGCTTTGGCGATGGCGCCTTTGTAGAACGCCGATGCGCCTTGCGAGGCCACCAGCTTGAGCGCGGCGGCCATTTCGGAATCGCGGAAGACCTCGCCCACCTTGGGAGCGCGGCCCTCGTGCAGGAAGATGCGCTTGCCGTTCTGGTCTTTGCCCAGCTTCTCCTCTTCCATCTTCCAGGCGGCGCCGATCATCTCAGTGACCGGGTATCCGTGATCGGCGAAATAAATAGCCGGTTGAAACAGGTCGCTCCACGGCAGCTTGCCAAAGCGCTTGTGCAGCTTGTCCCAGCCGTCGACACAGCCCGGCACGGTGACCGAGTGGATGCCTTCCTGCGGCATCTTGGTTTCGCCTTGCGACTTCAGGAAGTCGATGGTAAGCCCAGTGGGCGCCCAACCGCTGGCGTTGATGGCGGAGAGCTTCCCGGTTTTGGCGTCCCAGTAGATGGCGAAGAGATCGCCGCCCATGCCGTTGCTTTCGGGTTCCACCACGCCGAGCGCGGCATTCGCGGCAATGGCGGCATCCATGGCGGAGCCGCCGCGCGCCAGTATCTGCGCACCCGCCTGCGAGGCGAGCGTCTGGCTGGTGGAGACGATGCCGCGCCCGCTGATGACCATCGAGCGCGCCTGCGAACGATCCTGTGCGTGTCCGGGTGTGTACAGCATAAGCAGTGAGAGGCAAGCGAGAAACCGCATGAATTGGAAATGATATCAGTGTTGGGAGCGGCGCGGGGCGCGGGACTTCTATGCGGGGCTTCTATGAACCCAGTCTTGCACGAGCTGGACTTAAGTACACCTTCGCGCCAAAGAGTACGTCCCGCGATCGTAAAGAAATTACTCTGCTGGACGGGCGAACACCGCGTGGATCGATGCAAACACAGCTCCGGCAGGTTTGGCACACGAGATGCACTGGTAGCAAGCGGAGGGGTTATACATGACTACGCACCTGAACGACAGAAACGATAACAACGAAGGCAGGTCCCTCGGAGCGGCACAGCAAGCGCAGCGCGCACCCGTGCATGTTCTCTGGTACGCGGCAATCGGAGTGGCTCTGGTTGCGATTGTGGGCCTCTTCCTTGACGCGCATCAACTCGCGACCCAGATGTCGCGCCTCAACGATAGCACCCAGGCACAGATCGCCAGGCTGAGCGATCAAGTGGCTCAGAGCACCACTGAGAACGCCAAGCAAGCTGAATTGGCGGCGCAGGAAGCGCACGATGCAGCCGCTTCCGTGGAGCAGCAGGCCCGAACCGAAGTGCGGAAGACCGCCGCATCCCTCTCCGCCAAGCTGGCGCAGCAGGGGCAGGCCGAGCAGCAGGCACAGCAGCAGGTGGCCGGCGAGTTGGAGAACCTGAAGGCTGCCAACACCGACGCCAGTTCGAAGCTTAACGCGATCAGCGGCGATGTGAGCAGCGTTAAGGGCGACGTCGCATCGACGCAGGCGGAGGTGGAGAAAACCGGCTCCGAGCTTAAGCGCATGACCGGCGATATGGGAGTGATGAGCGGATTGATCGCCACTAATGGCGAGCAACTCTCCGCGCTGAAGGAACTGGGCGAGCGCAATTACCAGGAATTCGATATCAAGAGGACCGGCGGCCTGCAGAAGATCGGCACCATCCAGTTGGCGCTCTCGAAAGCCGACCCCAAGCGAAACCGCTTCACGATGGATGTGCTGGCCGACGACAAGAGAGTCCAGAAGAGAGACCGCACCATCAACGAGCCGGTGCAGTTTTACCTGGCCGGCAACCGCCAGCCGGTTGAGATTGTGGTGAACGAGGTGAAGAAGGACGAAGTCGTGGGATACGTAGCCTTGCCGAAGGTCAAAACGGGCAGACCGTAAGCGCAACCGCGGCGCGGCCGGCGGGGCTTGGCAAACGAGCCCCGCCGTTAGCCGTGGCGGGCGGTTATTCCAGGCCGTGCTCAGTGCCGCAAATGTTGACGGCGATTCCCATTTCGCGGAACATGGCGGCTTTGACTGCCAGCGCGCGATTGGCGCCACAGGCGTCTGGACCGTAGGCCACCTGGATGTGATTCGCCTGGTGCTTGGACATGAACTGGTCGCGTGAAACACCGTAGGTGACGGCGTGCATCACGGGCCACTGCGGCGTGGTGACCTGCCAGCGGCGCTCGGTTTCCGCTGGTGGCAGATCGATGGCTTTGGCGCGGCCGATATCGGCGTGCAGCGTGCCGCCTTCCACGTAGATGCGGCTCCAGACGATCTCGCCGGGCTTGCTGACGCCCTTGATGGTGCCGCCGCCCAACCGGAAATACATGGGCGGTTGGCGCTCGCTGACGGCGCCGGAGTAACCGCCCACCAGGTGCTGCGGCGGGACGGAGCCGGAGATTTCGAAGACCCAGACGAAATCGCCGTTGTACGCTTCGCCGTATCGAACGTCGTGGAGGGTGGTTTCGGGATGGTAGCCCAAGCTTGTCCAGACGCGGTTGGTGACCAGCGCGTCGAGGCCGGCGCATTCGTCAACCTCATTGAAGTGCGGCAAGGGGCGGCCTTCATAGAGGACGCGGCCGTTGGCGTGGCCGTCCGGTGCGGCGGTGACAGGGGGCCGATCGACATTGTTGAGCAGGCCTTCCGCCAGGTCCGAGGCCGGCGCGAGATCCTTGAGACCCTGCTGGTATTGAATGCCGATGACGTCGCAACCAAAATCGTCGGCGATCCGCAAGGCGGCGATGTACATCTTACACTGGCCCAGGATCTGCTCTTCGGTGAGATCGGTTTCGGGGTTGGAGCCGGTAAGGAAAGTCATCCCTTTACGGCGAAGCCAGTCGCGCACCGCGTGGGCCTCGGCATCGCTGACGCCGCACATCGCGGCATAGAGGCTGGACTGGCTCAAGCGCTCCTTGAAGACGCCGAAGGGCATCATACATTCATCGGGAATGATGGCGTTATACATGCCCATGCAGCCTTCGTCGAAAATACCCATGATGGCGCGGTTGCGGCGCAGGTGAGCGGCTAACTCGCGGCCGGCGATTTCCGCGTCGATGGGCAGGTGAAAGTCGGCCAGCGGGCGCGCGTGACTGGTATCGTGTTGCACCATGTCTCCGGCCAACCACTGGCGCAGGCCGCGCAGGAACGTCTCGTCGGCGAAGTCTTCGCTCCAGAGCGTGGAATAGGGAACGCCGGCCTTGGTGAGGCATCCGTTGAGATTGAGCATCCCTACCAGGCCCGGCCAGGTGCCGCTCCAGTTGGCCACCGTGAGGATAGGGCCCTTGTGGCCGAACAGGCCGGGGAGAACATGATGGCTGTATTGCCAGACGGCCTCGCAAACCACTACCGGCGCATGGGGCGGGATATTGCGGAAGACCTGGTTCCCGTACTTCTGGCTATCGATGAAACCGTGCTGCCGCCCGGGATCATAGGGATGGGCGCGGTCGATCTGACGGCCTTCACGGCGGATGGCCTGCATGATCGCCAACTCGGCCTGGTTCTGGGCCGCCCAGCATTGGCGATTCGCGGAAAGCCGCAAATCGCCGTTCGCAACAAGATAGATAACGTCGGACACGATGAATTGCCTCCCATTTACTCCACTGTTTCATAAATACCCTGTCGTACTCCGCGCAGACCGCTTCGATCAGAGCCGCGCGTAAGCAAGCGATCCGACAGCGTGAGCATCGGCTTCATACCCAAAGCAGGGGCTGGCGCACGGGAAAATTGCGCAGCACTTCTTCCACGGTCGGGTCGGGATCGAGCCGGCGCCAAAGCGTCAGGTACTCGGGCCGCTTCAGCGCCAGACCGGCGAACAGCAGGCAGGGTTGGCGCACGGGCCATTCCTTGTCGTACATCACGTCGGGCGGAAGCGGCCACTTATGCTTGTCCAGCATATACGGATACATATAAGACATGGCGCGGCCCATGCCTCGGCCATCGGGCAACCGCCACCACCATAGCGAGTCGTTGGCGGTGGTGAGGGTTTGCGCGATGAAGGACAGGGCGTCGAGATTGAACAACGAATATCCGTACGGTTTGGTACGGCGGAGTTCCTCGGGGAAGCTGCCGTCGGGTGCTTCCTGGTTGGGAATCAGCACGCTGCGGAAGCGCTCGCGGCACCAGACGGTGAGATCGCGATTGCCGGTGAGTTGAGCAAACGAGGCCACCTGCGCGGCCCAGCAAGTGCCGTGGTTATTCCTGGCGTCCCGCTCAGCGATGCCATACGGGTGGGTATTCATCCACTGGAGATAGGCGGCAAACCATTGGTGGACGCCATCGCGGACGGCGGGGGTGAGAGGCAGACGCGAGGCGGCGCGCGCCACTTCCACCAGGTGCAACGTATCGATGATGCCGATGCCCCGGCCCGTGACGAGGCCCTTGATGGCCTGGGCATATTGCAGGTTGGGGTTCATGCGCGTCGCGTCGTCCATGAACCAGGCGCGCAAATGTGTGGCGGCGTGATCCGCGTACTTTTTCTGCCTGGTCAATTGCCAGGCCGCGGCCAGCGCCGGCACGATCAGGCTCATGCGAATCATGGCGCGGCGATGCCCCACGAAATTGTCGGGATTGCTCATGCCGTCGCGGTTGATGTAGGGGCCGTCGGGATGCTGGGGGTCGGGCCAGAAATAGTCGGCTTCGGAAAAGAAATCGTGAGGTCCGCCGGCGCTGCGCGGAGAGCTGGAGGCGGTCACGGTGACGGGTTGGTCGGAGAGATAGCGGTCCGCGGCGCGAAGCACGCGGGGCCGCTCGATCGAGGCGAGGTCGAACTTTTCCGCTCCGCGCGCGCAGCGGGCCGCGGCGGCGAGCGCTGCGCTACTGAGAAAGTCCCTGCGTCGCATAGGTTAGTGGATGCGCCAGTCTCATAGTGACGATTCCAGGGGTTCCACCATGTGCCCGATTATAGCGCCCGGCTTGGTGGAATACTATAGCGCTAACGGAGGTGGTGGTGGGGCGGCCGCTTGCGCCTGCCAAGCCCGTTGACGGGCGATTTTCCCTATTCCTTGCGGCGGCTGGAATCGCGGACTACCAGCCGGGGGGGAATAAAAATCCGCCGAGGCGCGGCCGGTTTCTTCGATTCCATGGCCTGCAACAGCAAATCGGCGGCGGTTTCGCCGATCGTCGAGCTCGATTGATCGACCGTGGAAAGCGGAACCCGCAGCAGGTCCGAGTAGTGAACGTTACCCGCGCCGATGACGGCGATATCTTCGGGAACCCGCAGCCGGGCTTCGAGGATTGCCTTGATGGCGCCGGCGGCCACCGGATCGTTATAGCAGAACACGCCGTCGGGCCGCGGGCTGGCGCGCAGAAGCTGCTGCATGGCCTCATAGCCGGTGTTATCGCCGTATGCGCCGCTGGCAATATGTTGTGGGCGGGCCGTCAATCCGTGGCGGGCCAGGGCGCGGCGATAACCGCGCAGGCGGCCGGTGCCCGTGGCGACCGCGGGACCACGGATGTGGGCGATCTTCCGGCAACCCTGCGCGATCAGGTGCTCGGTGGCCAGCGCACCCAGGTCGTCGTCCTTCACGCCCACATAATTGGCCTGGGTTCCGGGAAGGATGCGATCGATGAGCACGTACGGAATCTTGTTGCGATCGAGCATCTGAAACAGCTCCAGCCGGCCGTTGTGCTGAGCCGAAGCGATGATCAAGCCATCCACCTTGCGATTGACCAGCACGCCGACCTGGCGCCGTTCAATTCCGCCATCCTCTTCGGTGTCGGACATTACCACTTGGTAACCCCTGGGCTGCAGCTTTCGGGCGACGCCCTTGGCCACCTCCGCAAAGAAGGAATGCATCAGGTCCGGCAATACCAGGCCCACCAGGTAGGTGCGGCCCGTGACCATGCTGCGGGCAATCCAATCGGGCTGGTAGTTGAGCTCCCGCATCCGCTTGAGCACGCGCTCGCGGGTTTTCTCGCTGATGTCGCTATGGTTGCGCAGAGCCTTCGACACCGTCATCAGCGACACGCCCAGATCGTCGGCAATGTCCTTCATTCGAACGGCCAAGTCAGCACCTCCTGACCTTCAATTATACGGTGATAGTTAGCGGTCAAGTTACAAACCGTGGCCCAGGCCGCACGCCGGAGGTCCGTCGCTCGGGCTGAACGATGTGCGAAACTGCGAAGTGGCCGCCGGTAATCCCTGGCTGCCGATGCGCGGCGACTTAGTGGCACGGACATCGTCATTCATGCCTGAAACCGCGGCGTCAGCCGCGCCGACCCGGGTTCGCTACCTGGTGCTCACCATGCTGTTTGCGGCGACCACGCTGAACTTTGCGGATCGCGCCACGCTCTCGATTGCAGGGCCCGCGGCAGCCGGACAACTGGGCCTCAGCGCGGTAGCGATGGGATATGTGTTTTCCGCGTTCGGCTGGGCCTACGTGTTTGGCCAGATACCGGGCGGCATGCTGCTGGATCGTTTCGGATCGAAGAACGTATACACGCTGAGCATCCTGGCCTGGTCGGTGGTCACGGCTCTGCAGGGCTTCGTCGGATACTTTGGACCGGCCCTGGCTTTGATCGCGTTCTTCTCGCTGCGGCTCTTGCTGGGGCTGGCCGAATCGCCTTCGTTTCCGGGCAACAGCCGGATCGTAGCCGCCTGGTTTCCCACCCGCGAACGCGGAACCGCCTCCGCCATTTTCAATGCCGCTCAGTATTTCGCGACGGTTCTGTTCGCCCCTCTCACCGCGTGGCTCACCCACGCTTACGGTTGGCAATACGTTTTTTGGGTCATGGGTAGCCTGGGCGTCTTTCTCGCGTTCTTTTGGGTGAGGACGATTCACCGCCCCCGCGAACATCCGCTCGTCAACCAAGCCGAGTTGGAGTCAATCGAGCTGGGCGGCGCACTGATCGACATGGACCGGCCGGCCATCGCCGCCAAGGCCGGGGGCCCGAATTGGTCGCTCGTGAAACAGATGCTGGCCAACCGCATGCTGCTGGGCATTTTCCTCGGCCAATACTGCATCACAACCTTGACTTACTTCTTTCTGACCTGGTTCCCGGATTACCTGGTCAAAGAGCGCCATATGTCCATTTTGAAGGCTGGCTTGGCCGCTTCCCTTCCCGCCCTCTGCGGCTTCTTTGGCGGCGTGCTGGGCGGGGTGTTCTCGGACTACCTGCTGAAGCGCGGCCACTCCCTGGCAGTCGCCAGGAAAGTGCCGATCGTGGCGGGCATGCTGCTCTCCGTCAGCATGATTGTGTGCAACTACGTGCATGCGGTCTGGCTGGTGGTCGGCATCATGAGTCTGGCCTTCTTTGGCAAGGGAGTCGGATCCCTGGGTTGGGCCGTGGTGTCCGACACCGCGCCGAAGGATGGCGCCGGCCTCTGCGGCGGGCTCTTCAATATGTTCGGCAACACCGCGGCCATCACCACGCCGATCGTGATCGGGTACATCGTCCAGGGAACCGGGTCGTTCAATGGCGCTCTCGTTTTTGTCGCCGCGAACGCGGTGACGGCCATCGTCTGCTACTTGTTCGTGGTCGGCGACATCAAGCGCGTGGAATTGCGCAAGGAGGCGGCATGACGCAACGGGCGGAGGAGCTGCATATGCGTAGGGGTTCCGGTTTGCGGAGGAGTGGAGAGTGACGAAATATCTATTGGTGCTGATTGGAGGGGGCGCGGGCTCGCTGGTGAGGTTCGTGGCCGGGTCCGCCATCATGACGCGTTTCGGTGGACGGTTTCCTCTGGGCACGCTGCTCATCAACGTAAGTGGATCGTTTCTCATCGGCCTCTTGATGACGTTGCTGACGGAGCGCCTGAATCTCGATGCGAGATGGAGGTTCCTGTTGATCGTCGGATTCCTGGGCGGTTATACCACGTTCTCCAGTTTCGAATGGGAAACATTCGCTTCGGTTCGCGACGGCGGGCACTGGGCCGGAATGCTCAACGTCGTGTTGAGTGTCTGCCTGGGCTATCTGGCCGTCTGGCTGGGCGCGATGTTGGCCCGCCGCTAATCTCGCCAACGCTCGGTACAAAACGCTCCGTAGTATCCTGAACAGAGGAGATTGATTGCATGTCCTGTGGTAACGGTGGCCTCGACAATATCCAGAACACGGTCCGGCCTGGCGCGCGTAAAGTCTTTTGCGCCAAATTCCAGCGCGAAATGGAGGGTCTGGATGAAATCCCTTTCGAAGGTCACCCGCTGGGTCAGAAGATCTACGACAACATCTCCAAAGAGGCCTGGAAAATGTGGGTTGAGCACATGAAGATGCTCATGAACGAATACCGCCTCAACCTCGGCACCCCGCAAGCGCAGGAGTTCCTCATCCAGCAGATGGACAGCTATTTCTTCGGCGAAGGGGCAGCCCTGCCGCCGGATTTCGTTCCCCCCAAGACTAAGGCTTGAACGTCTCCAAAGCGGTCGCGATGTGAAACCGCAGCTCCGCCTGCGACCGCCGCAATGAGTCTTCGACGGCAGCCGGCGAGCGGCCGCGGGCAAACAGGAATCCCAGGTAACTGGCTCCCTCGGGCAAACGCACCAGCCGCTGCCCGGCCGTCGCGGTGATGATCACGTCCTCGATTCCCTCCACCGCCCGAGCCCGCTCGGTACCTTCCACACGTTCGTAGATCCCGCCCTTGGGAATCGGAATCATCATGACCCCCGAGGCTCCGCTCGCCGCACGCGCGCCCGAAACATCCTCACCCACCGCGTGGCGCAGAATGAGCTCTTCGAGCGACACGCCGCCTTCGAACCGCACAGCCCGCGCGCACAGGCCGCCAATGGGGCGCGCGTGCATCTCCAGCATCCACGCGCCCTCCGGATTGTGGCGCAACTCGGCGTGCACGGGACCGTGGCGCAGGCCCAGCGCGCGCACCGCCCGCGCCGCCGTCTCGACAAGGTCGCCTTGCACCTGGGAAGTTTCCCGCGATGGCATCACATAAATGCTCTCTTCGAAGAACGGCCCTTCCAGCGCATCGGGCTTGTCGAAGATCGCCAGCGCCTGGAATTGCCCAGCCGTGACCAGACCTTCCACCGCGAACTCGCGTCCGGGGATATAGCGTTCCACCTGCAGATGCCGTTCGCCAATTCTCGAGATCCGCCGGAAGGCCGCTCGGAATTCCGCTTCATCATTGGCGCGGATCACGCCGCGGCTTCCGGAAAGCCCCAACGGTTTGAGCACGCACGGGTACTCCGCGCGCTTTGCGAGCGCCGCTGCATCGTCGTCCAGCGCCGCGCGCCAGAACCAGGGCGTCCGCAGGCCCGCCGCCTGGTAGAGTTGCCGCGCCAGATACTTGTCGTGGCAGGCTCGCGCCGCGGCCGCCGGATGGAACGGGATGCCGAGCATCTCCGCGGTCAACGCCGCCGCCAGCGCCGGCCGGTCACCCACGGCCGCTACGCCGTCGAATTCCAGGCCCCGCAGCGCATCGAGCGACCCCATCATGCGATGGTCGAACTTCACCGCCAGGGCGCCGTCGCCCCACGCGTCGCCCATGCGATCGCAATGATCGGTCGCCAGCGTGAGTTCCAGGCCCAGGCGGCGCGCGGCATCCGCGAACTCGCGGATCTGGTAGCCGGTGGTGGCGGCGAAAAGAAGGAGGCGCCTAGGCACTGCTTTCATTGTGCCGCACAGATGAAGCAGTTTGAGGCGGGCTAGTGGAGCCAGCGGATCACCATTCTTAAAGAGACCCAAATTCGCCGTATCCACGAAGGTACTCATAGGACTAGGACCATATTTTGGATAAACAGGCGGATCGGGATGGGAAAGATCAGGATAAACAGTTCGAAAACTACCTGTTTGATGTACAATCAATGTTTTGCCAGGATGGCAAAACGAAAACCCTGGTTAATACGGAGTCGATCGGTATAATCCGCTCCAATTCGCATTATTGCGAGCGGATGTGTTTCTCAACCAAGAGGAGAAGCGTGATGATCCAGTCGAGACGGGCAGTACTTATCGTTATGGCGATGCTGGCTTTTGCCGGCAGCGCGTTCGGGGGGTTGATCTACACGACGGTCAACAGCAATTCCCTGGGCGTGATCAACCCCACCACCGGTGCGGGGTCCACCATCGGGGCCTTCGGATACAGCAACGTAACGGGGCTGGCATTCGCCCCCAACGGCACCCTCTATACCGATGTGAACAGCGAGTTGGCTACCGTGAACCTCAGCACCGGAGCGGCCACTCCGTTCGGAGCGACGAACGGCGACAGTATACTGGCGTTCGCAGCCAATGGAACACTTTATGGAACCGCCCTCATGGGCAGCAGACTGCAGGTGCTGAACACCACCACGGGCGTCGGAACCAACGTCGGGACTCAGGTGCTCGGATTCTCCAACATCATGGACTTGGCGTTCAGCCCGCAGGGCGTTCTCTATGCCATTGCGAGTTTAGGGGGCACGTCAAGCTATATCTATCAACTGAACACCACCACGGGCGCGGGAACGCTGGTGGCCACCCTGAATGTCCCCAACCTGATGGGCCTGACGTTCGATGCCGCCGGCGATCTGTATGCCACGAATTATGTCAGCAACTCCACGTTGTACAGCGTCAACCTGACCGGTCAGTCGGTGACAGCCATTGGATCGACTGGCATCGAGTCTCACGGCCTCGATATGGACGACTTCACTCCCGAACCTGCGACGTGGATGCTCCTTGGTTCCGGCCTGCTGATGTTCGGCGGGATCCGCCGCGCCGTTCGCCGCTAAGGGCACCGCCAAAGAGCGCGCCTGCCTACAGCCTCCTGGCTGACTCCGGGTTCGGGACTGCATGTCGCGCTTGCCTTCCGCCGCGCACGGCGACCGGAGCCCCCCATCCGAAATCCGCTATCGTAGTGTATGTGAAAGCTCTGGTGAAAAGCCGCCGCGAGCCGGGTCTCTGGCTCGAAGACGTGGACGTGCCGAAGATCGGAATCAACGACGTTCTGATCCAGGTACTGCGGACCGGGATCTGCGGCACGGACGTCCACATTTATAAATGGGACGAATGGTCGCAACAGACCATCCCGGTGCCGATGACGATCGGCCATGAGTTCGTCGGCAGGATCGTCGAGGTGGGTTCCAACGTCTCCGATTTCTTTCCCGGCGATATCGTGAGCGGCGAGGGCCATGTGGTCTGCGGACGCTGCCGCAACTGCTTCGCCGGGCGCCGCCATTTGTGCGCCCACATTAGCGGAGTGGGCGTCAACCGCCCGGGCGCCTTCGCCGAATACATCGCGCTGCCCGTGGCCAACATCTGGCGCCACCACGACGGCATTCCGCTGGATGTGGCGGCCATCTTCGATCCCTTCGGCAACGCGGTCCATACCGCACTCTCCTTCCCGGTGCTGGGCGAAGACGTCCTCATCACCGGCGCCGGCCCCATCGGCATCATGGCGGCGGCCGTGGCCGTGCATGCCGGCGCGCGCTACACCGTCATCACCGACGTCAATCCCTATCGACTGGAACTCGCCCGCAAAATGGGCGTGACCCGCGCCGTGAATGTCCGCGACACCAGACTCGCGGACGTGCAGAAAGAGCTCGGCATGACCGAAGGCTTCGACGTCGGCCTGGAGATGTCCGGGAACCCGGGCGGCTTCCGCGACATGCTGGCCAATATGTGCCACGGCGCCAAGATCGCCATGCTCGGCATTCCTTCCGAAGAGATGTCGATCGACTGGCGCACGGTGATCTTCAATATGCTCACCATCAAGGGCATCTACGGCCGCGAGATCTACGAGACCTGGTACAAGATGAGCGTGATGCTGGAATCCGGCCTGGACATTTCGCCGGTGATCACGCACCGCTTCCATTACACGGAATATGAGAAGGGGTTCGCCGCCATGATCTCCGGCGATTCCGGCAAAGTAGTTTTGAGCTGGGAGTAGCCCGCCTGGAACCAGGAGGGTGGGGCAGGCGCTTTCGCCTGCCAACCAAGCATGACGGTCGGCTCCATCACGGCATTACCCAGTCCGCGCGTGATTGCCTACTCCCCCACTTCATAATGCCGCAAAATTTCGCCCCAAAGCCCCTGGGCCGAGAGCAGCAACTCCACTACTTCCCGGATGGCTCCGTCCCCACCCGCCGCGGCGGTGACATGGTGGGCTGCCTGTTTGACCTCGGGCCGGGAATTGGCCGGCGCAATCGCCAGACCTACGCGCCGCATGATCACCACATCGGTCAGATCGTCGCCTACGTAGGCCACTTCGCTGAGATCGACTTTGGCATCCGACAGGATCTCTTCCAGGATCGGCACCTTTTCGATGTGCCCCTGATAGACATATGCCATCTTGCACTGGCGCGCGCGCTCCGCCGTGGCCGGCGAAACCCGCCCGCTGATGACGCCGGTCTTAATGCCCTTCCAATTCAGCCATTGCAGCCCGATGCCGTCCCGGGAATCGAAGCCCTTAGTCTCGACCATGTGCCCGTCGGGGCCCGGCACGTTGTACAGTTTGCCGTTGGTAAGGACGCCATCCACGTCCATGAGCAGCATCTTGATTTTGGCCGCACGCTGCAGGATGTCCGGATGCATGCTCAAACCGTGTAGGTGCTCGACGACACGTTGCCGCCCTTGCCGGTCCAGTTGGTATGGGAGAATTTGCCGCGCGGCTGGTCGACGCGTTCATAGGTATGCGCCCCGAAGTAATCGCGCTGGGCCTGCAGGAGGTTGGCGGGCAAGCGCGCGCTGCGGTAACCGTCGTAGAACGCAAGCGCGGTCGTAAAGGACGGCGCCGGCACACCGGCAGCCACGGCCTGGGCCACCACCCGCCGCCAGGAAGGTTGGCAGCGATCGATCAGTTCATGGAAATACGGATCGAGCAGCAAGTTGCTGAGTGCCCCATCGCGGTCGAAGGCTTCCTTGATCTTGCCCAGGAAGACCGACCGGATAATGCACCCGGCGCGCCACACCAGCGCGATACCGCCGTAATTGAGATTCCAGTGGTATTCCTTGGCGGCCTCGCGCAGCAGCATGAAACCCTGCGCATAAGAGACCAGTTTGGAGGCCAGCAGCGCCTGGCGAATGTCCTCGACGAACGCCGTGCGGTCACCCGTGAACTCGAATTTCGGCCCGGTGAGGATTTTGGATGCCGCGACGCGATCCTCCTTCAGCGCGCTCAGACAGCGTGCATAGACCGCTTCGCCGATCAGCGTCACCGGCATTCCGAGGTCGAATGAACTGACGCTGGTCCACTTGCCCGTGCCCTTCTGTCCGGCCGTGTCGAGGATCTTGTCCACCACGTAGTCGCCGTTCTCGTCCTTGTAGGCAAGAATGTCGCGAGTGATCTCGATCAGATAACTGTCCAGCTCTCCCTTGTTCCACTCGTTGAGTACGTCGTGCATCTCCTGGTTGCTCATGCCCAGCCCCTCTTTGAGGAGTTGGTAAGCCTCGCAGATGGTTTGCATGTCGCCGTACTCGATGCCGTTGTGAACCATCTTGACGTAGTGGCCGGCGCCGTCCTCGCCCATCCAGTCGCAGCAGGGCGCGCCGTCCGGCGTTCTTGCGCAGATCGCCTGGAAAATCTCCTTCACCAGCGGCCAGGCCTTCGCGCTGCCGCCGGGCATCATCGAAGGGCCGAAGCGCGCGCCTTCCTCGCCGCCCGAAACACCCGTGCCGACATACAGCAGGCCCTTGCTCTCCAGGTATTTCGTGCGGCGGATGGTGTCGGGGAAATGCGAGTTGCCGCCGTCGATGATCACGTCGCCCGCTTCCATGTGCGGCAGAAGGTGCTCGATGAATTCATCCACCGCGGCGCCGGCCTTCACCATCAGCATGACTTTGCGGGGCCGCTTGAGCAGCGCCACCGTCTCCTCGATCGAGCGCGCGCCGATGATGGTTTTGCGGCCCTTGGCGGCGTCGTTTAGAAAGTCATCGACTTTCGATACGGTTCGGTTGAAGGCCACCACGGTATAGCCGTGGTCGTTCATGTTGAGGATGAGGTTCTGGCCCATGACGGCCAGCCCAATCAGGGCAATGTCGGCGGTTGGTTCCATAATGCAGCTCCTGGGAGGAAAATCGGATGATTGCAGATGTCAATCTCTTCTTTATAACATGCGGCAACGGTCCGGACACCCCGCAGGGCGCTGCCACGACCGCGGCTGGCCCTACAATAAAGGCGAAGATGCCTTTGCTTGACCGCATCGCCGAAACCATCGAGCGCTACGGCATGTTCCATGCCGGCCAGAACGCCGGCGTGGCCGTCTCGGGCGGCGCCGATTCGGTGTGCCTTCTGCACGCCCTGGTGGAACTGGCGCCGCGGTGGAATCTGCGCCTGCACGTGCTCCATCTGGATCACGGCCTGCGCGGCGAGGACTCGCGGCGCGACGCGGAATTCGTGCGGGAACTGGCTGCGAGCCTTTCGCTTCCCGCCACCATTCGCACGGTGGACGTAGCCGCCTCGACCGGCAACCTGGAGCAGGCAGGCCGCCATGCGCGGCTTCGCTTCTTCCGGGAGACGATCTCGACCGGCGCCGTTGAGCGAGTGGCTCTGGGCCACACACGCAACGACCAGGCGGAGACCGTGCTGTTCCGCTTCCTGCGCGGCGCCGGCACGGCCGGCCTGGCGGGCATCCGCCCGGTGACGGATGACGGCATGGTGCGTCCGCTTCTGGAGATTGATCGCTCCGAGGTGGAAGACTTTCTGCGCAGGCGCGGGATCGAGTGGCGCGACGACTCCACCAACGCCAGCCCCGAGTTCGCCCGCAATCGCCTCCGCCATCACCTGCTACCGCAACTGGCACGTGAGTGGAACCCGGCCATCACCGAAACGCTGTCAAGGACGGCGGATTGGGCGCTGGCGGAAGAGGCATACTGGGAGGCCGAAATCGATCGGTTGGCCGGGCAAGCGCTGGCGGAGCGCGATGGCGCCGTACTGGTACGCGCGGCCGCGCTTTCGGCCCTGCCGGTAGCCGCCGGCCGCCGATTGGTGCGCCGCGCCATCCAACGGGCCAAGGGCGACCTGCGCGGCATCGACTTTGGCCATGTGGCGAAGGTGCTCGAACTGGCGGCCACCCGTGAGGGCGACGGACGGCTGCAATTAACCGGTCTGGACATCCTCCGGTCCTTCGAATGGCTCCGCTTCAGCCGTCCCGGCGCCAAACCGCAGGATTACCAGGCCGCCGCCGCTGTGCCGGGGGTGGTGCGCGTACCTGCCGCCGGGGTTGAGATTTCCTTGGAACTGATTGAAAGAACAGAACCTTCCGATGGCGCGCATTCCGTATATAATGATGGTGAGACGAGTTGTTTAGACTGGTGCTCTTTGTCCGGTCCGTTGGAATTCAGAAACTGGAGACCGGGGGACCAGTATCAACCGTTGGGCACAGCCGGCGTGGAGAAGATTAAAACTTTTTTCCAGGAAGCTCGTATTCCGATATGGGAGCGCCGGAATTGGCCGGTTCTATTGGATGGCCCTTCCATCGTTTGGGCCCGGAGGTTCGGGCCGGCCGCAGCTTTTGCGGCGCGTCCCGACAGCCGCGTGCTTCTGGTGGTTCGCGAACATTACGAATCGGGATCGAGCGGGGCGGCGTCTATTGAGTGAGTAAGGGTGGGAGGTTTCGTGAATTCGAACATCAAACATTATCTCTTTTGGGGAGCTTTGATCGCTCTGGTAGGGTTGCTGATCGCGGTGGTCAGGACCGGTCAAGCACCCAGTAAGAAGGAACTTGCCTTCTCAGAGTTCCTGAGCAGTATCGCGGCCGGCCAGGTCGCTGAGGTCACCATCGCCGCCAACGACGTGCATGGAAAGCTGACCGGGGGCCAGGAACTTCACACCACGATTCCGCTGAATTATCCTGATATCTACAACAAGCTGAACGACAAGGGCGTCAAGGTCGACATCAAGGACACTTCCTCCGGCACCTGGCTCTCCATCCTTCTGCAAGCTTCGCCGTTCATCGTGCTGGCGGCGTTCTGGATCTTCATGGTGCGGCAGATGCAGAGCGGCGGCAACAAAGCGCTGAGTTTCGGCAAAAGCCGCGCGCGCCTGCACTCCACCCAGCAGAAGAAAGTCACGTTCAAGGACGTGGCCGGTGTGGAAGAGGCCAAGGAAGAGTTGCAGGAGATCATCGAGTTTCTTCGCGAGCCGCAGAAGTTTCAGAAACTGGGCGGCCGCATCCCCAAGGGGGTGCTGCTGATCGGGCCTCCCGGAACGGGCAAGACGCTGCTGGCTCGCGCCATCGCCGGCGAAGCCAGCGTGCCGTTCTTCTCGATCTCCGGCTCCGACTTCGTCGAGATGTTCGTCGGCGTGGGCGCCAGCCGCGTGCGCGACCTGTTCGAACAGGGCAAGAAGAACGCGCCCTGCATCATCTTCATCGACGAAATCGACGCAGTGGGCCGTCATCGCGGCGCCGGCTTGGGCGGCGGCCACGATGAGCGCGAGCAGACGCTAAACCAGTTGCTGGTGGAGATGGACGGATTCGAATCCAATGAAGGCGTCATCCTGGTGGCGGCCACCAATCGCCCCGACGTTCTGGATCCGGCGCTGCTGCGGCCCGGCCGTTTCGACCGCCGCGTGGTGGTGGGCCGTCCCGACGTGCTGGGGCGCGAGGCCATCCTCCGCGTCCACACCAAGAAAATTCCGCTGGGCGACAACGTGGATCTTTCGGTACTGGCCCGCGGCACGCCCGGTCTGGCCGGCGCCGACCTTGCCAACCTGGTGAACGAATCGGCGCTGAACGCCGCGCGCCAGAACCGCAAGGTGGTCATGATGATCGACTTCGAACTGGCCAAGGACAAGATCCTGATGGGCGCGGAACGCAAGTCCATGGTGATGAGCGACGCCGAGAAGCGCAACACGGCTTACCATGAAGCCGGCCACGCGCTGCTGGCGGCCGTGCTGCCGAACGCCGACCCACTGCATAAGGTCACCATCATCCCGCGCGGCATGGCGCTGGGTGTCACCATGCAGTTGCCGATCGACGACAAACATTCCTACGACAAGGAATACCTGCTGTCGCAACTGGCCATTCTGATGGGCGGGCGCATCGCCGAAGAAAGGCACATGCACCACATGACCACGGGCGCGGGCAACGATATTGAGCGCGCCACCGACATGGCCCGCAAGATGGTATGCGAATGGGGCATGAGCGAACTCGGGCCACTCAGTTTCGGCAAGAAGGAAGAGCAGATCTTCCTCGGGCGCGAGATTGCCCAGCACCGCGATTACAGCGAAGAGACCGCCATCCGCATCGACGAGCAGGTCAAGAAGCTGGTGCAGGGCGGCTACGACACCGCCGCCGCCATCATCGACGAGCATTCCGAAGCGCTCGTCAGGATCGCCGAGGCGCTGCTCGAACGCGAGATCCTGGACGGCGCCGAGGTGACGCAGATCATCAACGGCAACACGCTTCCGCCGCGGGAATCCTCGGGCGGCGGCAAAGAAGCAGAAACCACCCAGCAGGTCCTCCGTCCGGAAGGCCCGCGGCGGCTTCCCGGCCTTTCCGAAGGGGAACGGCCACAGCCGGCGTGATCCCGCGATTTCCGGTTTATCTGTTCGACGTCGACGGCACGTTGCTCGATTCGGCGCTGGATATCTGCGGCGCGGTCCAGCAGGTGCTCGACGCGAACGGCGGCGGCCCGAGGGATTTCGAATACCTGAAGAGCTACATCGGGCGTCACCTCATCGACCTGTTCCAGGAAGTCTTTCCGAGCTACGATGCCGCACAGATCGACGCCTTAGTCGAGCAGTATCGCACCTTCTACCGCGCCCGCGGCCACAAGCTGACGAAGGTGTTTCCAGGTGCGCCAGAGGGCCTCGCCGCGCTGGGCGGACGCAAGAGCACCGCCACCACCAAGGGCACGCCCACCACGCGACTGGTGCTCGAACAGTTCGGACTGATCCAGTATTTCGACCACGTGCAAGGCACCGATGGTTTCCCCAGCAAACCGGCGCCGGAGGTCATTCTGACCGCGCTCGCAGCGCTCCACGCGCGGCCGGAAGACTGCCTGATGGTGGGCGATTCCACCGCCGACCTGGAAGCTGGCCGGCGCGCCGGCGTCAAGACGTGCGCGGTGCGCTACGGCTACGGTAAGGTGGAAGCACTGGCGTGCCTGGCGCCGGACTACTGGATCGACGACCTGAGAGACTTGTCCGCAAATGGACGCGAATAAGCGCGCCTTTCCGAAACCCGAAATCATGAGCCCGGCCGGCTATTGGCCGCAATTGCGCGCCGCCATCGAGGCCGGAGCCGAGTCGGTCTACTTCGGCTTGAAGCACTTCACGGCCCGTGCCAAAGTGGGGTTCTCGCTCGGCGAATTGCCCGAAGTCATGGCCACGCTGCATCGCCGCGGCGTGAAAGGTTTCGTCACCTTCAATACGCTGGTTTTCGAACACGAGTTGAGTGAGGCCGCGCGCACGCTCGAATCCATCGCGGAAGCCGGCGCCGACGCCATCATCGTGCAGGACGTAGGGATCCTGAAACTGGCCCGCCGCATTGCGCCCCATCTCGAAATCCACGGCAGCACGCAGATGAGCGTCTCGAGCGCCGATGGCGTGCGCCTGGCACAGAGTCTGGGCGCGAGCCGCGTCACGCTGGCGCGCGAACTTTCGCTCGCCGAGGTGCGGGCCATCCGCGCCTCGACCGATTGCGAGTTGGAGATTTTCGTCCACGGCGCCCTGTGCGTGGCCTACTCCGGACAGTGCTTTTCGTCGGAAGCCTGGGGCGGCCGCAGCGCCAATCGCGGCCAGTGCGCGCAGACCTGCCGCCTGCCTTACGACATGCTGGTGGACGGCAAACTTCACCCGCTGGCGGACGCGCGCTACCTGCTCTCGCCGGGCGACCTATACGCGCTCGAGCAGATTCCCGAAATCGTCGAGATCGGAATCTCAGCCTTGAAGATCGAGGGCCGGTACAAAGACGCCGCCTATGTCGCACTCGCCACCCGCGCCTACCGCCAGGCGGTGGATGACGCCTGGGCCGGACGGGCGTCGCACACGGACAAATTGCAACTGGAACAGGTTTACTCCCGCGGCCTGGGTCCGTACTTCCTCACCGGCACGAATCACCAGGCAGTCGTCAACGGCCGCGCGCCGCGCCATCGCGGAGTGTTGATGGGCAAAGTGGCGCGCATTACGCAAACCAGCGTGGTCGTCGAACCCTCCGAGGCCGCCGCTGCTTCTCCGCTGAAGCCCGGCGATGGCGTGGTCTTCGATGCGGCCGATTGGCGAAGCCCGGAAGAGCCCGAAGAAGGTGGGCGGGTCTTTGAGGTGAGCGATCGGGAAATCCGATTCGGCAACGGCGTGCTCGACGTAACCCGCATCCGCCTCGGCGACCTGGTGTGGCGCACCCACGACCCGGAGATCGACAAAGCCGCGCGCCCCTATGTGGAAGCGACCACGCCGCTTCGCAAGCAACCCGTGGATGTCCGCGTGACCGCACGCGTTGGCGCGCCGCTCGAAACCGAATGGCGCGTGGGCAAGGCTCTCGCGATGGTGAAATCCGAAGTTGCGCTGGGCGCCGCCACCAACCGGTCCGTCACCGTGGAATACTTGCGCGAGCAACTGGGACGCTTGGGAAACACGCCCTATGAACTCGCCGATGTGGAATTGCAGATGGAGGGTCAGCCCTTCGCGCCAGCCTCGCTGCTCAATCGTATGCGCCGCGAGGCAGTGGACCTGTTGCAGCAAAAGCAAAGCGCCCCAGTAGGACAGCCCTCCTGGCCTGTCGACGTTTCTTTCCGCAACCCGCTCGCCCACGCCGAGTTCCCACAAGCGCGGCCGTCTGGCGCGCCCACGCTGCACCTGTTGGTGCGAACCCCGGAACAACTGCAAGCTGCCTTTGGCGTTCGCCCCGCCAGCATCACACTCGACTACCTGGATCTGTACGGCCTCAAGCCATCGCTCGAGCGCGTGCGCGCCGCCGGAATCGCGGCCCGCGTTGCCAGCCCGCGCGTGCTGAAGCCCGGAGAGGAACGCATCGTCGATTTTCTGCTGAGCTGTGAATGCCCCATCCTGGTGCGCTCCGCCGGACTGCTGCACGCCCTGTTACACATGTCGCGTGAGAAACCGCATGCCGGGTTGATCGGCGATTTCAGCCTGAACGCGGCCAACACCATCACGGCGGCGGAGTTCCTGGCGATGGGCCTGCGATCCCTGACGCCGGCGCACGATCTGAACGCCGCGCAAGTGGCCGAGCTGGCCCGGGGCGTGGGCGGCGATCGTCTGGAAGCGATTCTCTACCACCACATGCCCGTGTTCCACACCGAGCACTGCGTGTTCTGCCGCTTCCTTTCCACTGGAACGAGTTACCGCGACTGCGGCCGTCCGTGCGAATCGCACGTGGTCGAGCTGCGCGATCCGGCCGGACGCGCGCATCCGGTGATGGCGGATGTGGGCTGCCGCAATACGGTCTTCGGCGCGGAAGCGCAGGAAGCGAGCCGTCACCTCGACGAATGGCGCGCCGCCGGCATCGTCCATTTCCGTTTGGAGTTCGCGCACGAATCGGGCGAGCAGGTGACAGGCATCTCCGAAGCGTTTGCCCGCGCCCTGACCGGAGGCCTTTCCGCGCGCGACCTGGCCGCGGAACTCCGACGCCTTGCGCCGCAAGGCACGACCGAAGGCAGCCTGTTTGTCCCGGCCGGCTACCAGGAGTTGCCGATTCTGCAATAACCGGTGAGAAGGCCCGGCTTTCCAGATCAAGAGCGTGTAACATATTTGGTCTGACGATAAACATGACCTCGAGACAAGCCATCCGGCTCAGTATAGTGCCGGAGACCCTGCTGGTTCCGCTCTACGCCCGCGCGATCGAACGCCGTAGACAGCATCCCATCCTGTATGATCCCAAGGCCGTCGGAATGGTGGAATCCATCGATTGGGATTTCCAGAGGTTCAACCAAAGGCCGCGCGTCATTGCCTGTATGTTGCGAAGCGCTATGTTCGATGAGTGGGTCAAAGGATTCCTACGCGGCCATCCGGAAGGCACCGTGGTCGATATCGGCTCCGGACTCAACACACGCTTTGAGCGGCTCGACAATGGTTGCCTCCATTGGTTCGACCTTGATCTTCCGGAGGTGATTGAACTACGGCGGAAATTCTTCACGGATACCGCGCGGCGCACGACCCTGGCAGGGTCGGTTCTCGATGCGGACTGGATGGCAACGGTGCGCCAGAGCCCTGGGCCTTACTTCTTTGTTGCGGAAGCCGTCTTCATCTACCTGCAAGAGCAGGAGGTCAAGGCTGCGCTCGCGCAGATCGCGGAGAACTTTCCGTGCGTGAACATCGCCTTCGACACTACCAGCCGCAACGCCGTAAATGGCGCGAACAAGGACCACGCGCGCCGGAAACTGGCGGCGCGCTTCGCATGGGCCTGCGACGATCCGCGCGAAATTGAGAGCTGGAATATCGGGCTGCGCCTGGTGGAATCCCGCACCCCGGTGGACGTCCCGGAGCCTTTGAAGTCGCGCCTTTCCTTGCCGCTACGGACCAGCCTTCGCGTCCTTCGCAAATTGTTTCCGAATGCGATGAAGGCGTACAAGCTCAATTTGTTCGCGGGGCAGCCTGCCTGCTGAGCGCCTGGCTAACTCCAGGCGCAACAGCCTCTATTCTTCAGCGTCCGTATTCCCAACCTTGAGCACCGCCAGAAACGCCTCCTGCGGAATCTCCACTCGCCCCACGCGCTTCATCCTCTTCTTGCCTTCTTTTTGCTTTTCCAGCAGCTTGCGCTTGCGGCTGATGTCGCCGCCGTAGCACTTGGCGATCACGTTCTTGCGAAGTGCGGAGATGCTCTCGCGCGCCACAATCTTGTTGCCGATGGCGGCCTGCAGGGCCACTTCGAACTGCTGGCGCGGGATCAGACGGCGCAAGCGGGAAATCAATTCCTTGCCGCGATCGTAGGCGAAGTCGCGGTGAACGATCATGGAAAGCGCGTCCACTGGCTCGCCCGCCACCAGAACGTCCAGCCGCACCATGGGCGAAATACGATAGCCCGACAAATGATAGTCCAGCGACGCGTAGCCGCGCGAGCAGGATTTCAGGCGGTCGTAGAAATCCATGACGATTTCATTGAGCGGCAACTCGTAGGTCAGCATCACCCGCCCGCCGCCGATGTACTCGAACTTCTTCTGGTTGCCGCGCTTCTCTTCCAGCAGTTTGAGGATGCCGCCGATGAATTCCTCGTGCGTGATCACCATAGCGTCGATGATCGGCTCTTCAATGTGTTTGATCTCGGAGGGGTCGGGGAACTTGGTGGGGTTATCCACCTCGATCAGCTCACCGGTGGTAGTCGTGATGCGGTAACGGACGCCCGGAGCCGTGGTAATGAGGTCGATATTGAACTCGCGCTCCAGGCGTTCCTGCACGATTTCCAGGTGCAAGAGCCCGAGGAAGCCGCAGCGGAAACCGAAGCCCAGAGCCACGGAGCTTTCGGGCTCGAAATTGAAAGCGCTGTCGTTGAGCCGGAGCTTTTCCAGGGCGTCGCGCAGAAGGCCGTGTTCGTGGGATTCCACTGGGTACAGTCCGGCGAAGACCATGGGCTTGATTTCTTCAAAGCCGGGCAGCGGCTCGGCGGCGGGATTCTCGTCGTCCACGATGGTGTCGCCGATCTTGGCGTCGGCCACGGTCTTGATGTTGGCGCACAGGAATCCCACTTCGCCGGCCGAAAGCTCGTCGCAGGGAGTGGCCTTGGGAGCCTGGTAGCCCAGGGCTTCCACTTCATAGACCTGTCCGTTGGACCAGAAGCGGATCTTCTGGCCGATGCGCAGGTGACCGTCCAGCACGCGCACCAGGATGATGACGCCGCGATAGGTGTCGAACCAGGAATCGAAGATCAATGCGCGTAGCGGCGCCGTGGGCGAACCCTTGGGGTGCGGCACCAGGTGGACGATATGCTCCAGAATCTCGTGGACGCCGGTGCCTTGCTTGGCGCTCGTCAGCACTGCATCGCGCGCGTCGATGCCGATGATGCTTTCGATCTGTTCGCGAATCCGCTCGGGCTCGGCTGCCGGCAGATCGATCTTATTGATCACTGGAATAATTTCAAGATTGTGGTGAATCGCCAGGTAAGTATTGGCCAGGGTCTGGGCTTCCACACCCTGGGAAGCGTCCACCACCAGCAGGGCGCCTTCGCAGGCCTGCAAGCTGCGCGAAACTTCGTATGAGAAATCGACGTGGCCGGGAGTATCAATAAGATTCAACTGATACAGGTTGCCGTCGTCGGCTGTATAGTTGAGGCGCACCGCGTGCGCTTTGATGGTGATTCCCCGCTCGCGCTCGAGGTCCATGGTATCCAGGACCTGTGCCATCATTTCGCGCTGCGAAAGCGCGCCGGTCACTTCCAGCAAACGGTCCGCCAGAGTGGACTTACCGTGGTCGATGTGCGCAATGATGGAAAAATTGCGGATGAATTCGCGATCCATGCGATGTGGGGGTGCTAAGTGTGATTATCCCACAATGGCAGCGAGAGCCGCCGGAGTGGCGGATGCTACACTGATCGGTAATGTCTTATGACCACATCCTGTTTGAGGTGGATCCGAGCGGCGTCGCACTGGTCACGGTGAACCGCCCGGAAAAGCTGAATGCGTTGTCGGGCGCGGTGATCGCGGAATTGCATCAGGCATTCGACCGCATTGCGGGCGAGCGCGACATTCGCGCGGCCATCCTCACCGGAGCGGGCGAAAAGGCATTTGTGGCGGGCGCGGACATTCAGGAATTAGCGGCGCTCTCCGGCCTCCAAGCGCGCGAGTTTGCGCGGCGCGGCCAGCAGGTTTTTCGCATGCTGGAGACGTCGCATAAGCCCTCCGTGGCCGCCGTGAACGGGTTCGCGCTGGGCGGCGGGCTGGAACTGGCGATGGCCTGCACGGTCCGCTTCGCGGCTGAGAATGCGCGCATGGGACAGCCGGAAGTGAAGCTGGGGATCATCCCCGGATACGGTGGAACGCAGCGGCTGCCGCGATTGGTGGGCCGCGGGCGCGCGCTCGAAATGCTGTTGGCGGGCGACCCGGTGACGGCGGCGGAAGCGTACCGCATCGGACTGGTGAACGCGGTGGTGCCGCAGGCGGAACTCTTGAATTACAGCCGCGCGTGGCTGGGGAAGGCGCTGGCCAATGCACCGGCGGCGCTGGGCCTGGTGATGGAAGCCGTGGACGTCGGACTGATCGCGGGCCTGGAAGAAGGCCTGCGCTTCGAGGCCGCGGCGTTCGCGGTGAGCGCGGCGACAGACGATGGGCGCGAGGGCACGCGAGCCTTCCTCGAAAAGCGGAAGCCGGCCTTCGCGGGAAAGTGATTTATGCCGAGAGTATTGGAAGGCCAACTTTCAGCGGCGGGATTGCGATTCGCAATCGTAGTGAGCCGGTTTAACAACTTCATCACGGAGCGCCTGCTGAGCGGCGCGCTGGACGCGCTCACGCGCACCGGCGCCGGCGCGGACATGATCGACGTCATCAAGGTGCCGGGATCGTGGGAGGTGCCCATGGTGGCGGGCGAAGTGGCGCGCCAGCACCGCTACGATGCGGTGATCTGCCTGAGCGCGGTGATTCGCGGCGAGACCCCGCATTTCGATTACGTGGCGGCGGAGGCGGCCAAGGGCGTGGCGCACGTCGCTATGGAAACCGGCGTGCCGGTAGCATTCGGCGTGCTGACCACCAACACCCTGGAGCAGGCCATCGACCGCGCGGGAGCCAAGGGCGGCAACAAGGGCTTTGACGCCGCCATGGCCGCAGTGGAGATGGCCAACCTTCTGCGGACGTTGCGCCAGGCCACGTAAATGGCTTCCCGGCGCAGGGCTCGCCAACGCGCGCTGCAAATCCTGTTCCTCTGGGATGCCCGCCGCCAGCCGGTGGAGGACGTCATCAACGCGTACTACGAGACGTTGTATTCCGAAGAGCAGCTCGTGCGCGACGAGTTTGTCGCCGATCTGGTGCGCGGCACGGTAGAGTATGTCGCGGAAGTGGACGCGCAGATTACCAGGCACGCGGAGCACTGGCGGATGGAACGGATGCCCGCGGTGGACCGCAATATCCTGCGGCTGGCGGTATACGAAATGGGACGCGCGGGCACGCCGGCGGCGGTGGCCATCGACGAAGCCCTGGAGCTGGCTCGCAAGTTCTCGAACGAGGAATCGGTGCAGTTCGTCAACGGCGTGCTGGACGCCGTGCATCGCGAACTCGCGGCGCGTTAGACTTCACCCGCCAACGCACTTCTGACTCCCGACTTCTGACATTCAAATCCCGCAGGGATTTCAAGGGCGAAGCCCTTGCGCGTGACACCACTTCGTAACCTGCGGGGTTCCAGCGCGTCTACTGATACAGGTACGGTATACTTTGAATCAGAAGGAATCATTCCCCATGGCCCGTAAGAGGCGATCCCTGTTTGCACTGCCGCTGATTGTGCTGGCTTGTTCCCTGCTCGGCGGTCTGTATGGGCCGCGAGCGCTGGGAGCCGGGGAAACCGACTCAGCCGAGGTCAAAGACGCCAAGCTTCCGGAGGACGTGGGCCTGTTCGCCAAAGCCCTGGCGCTGGTGGAACAGAACTCCGCCGACCCGCTCAGCCCCG
>JBEKQS010000034.1:0-28541 GCA_049519475.1 Bryobacteraceae bacterium
GGGCGAGCAGCAGTCTGGCAAGGGCAATTGACAGAGTGTTGCTACCAGAAGGCGCTACACCGTCTCAGACCACGGGGCAGTGACGTGCCGCGATTTCTCTTATACGTCCTTCGTTCTGCTGCAATCATGGGCGTTTTTCGCGCAGGCTCAAATCAAAACACAATCGACCATCTGACATCCGAGAAGCTTCGCGCACACCGTTTTGCTTTTCCACCGTCTGAGGAACAGTCCAAAATTGCCGCGTTCCTGGACGAAACCGGAGGGTTAAGCAGCCCGGTGACAAGCCTACTGAGGACCACAACTGATCGGCTCCGCGAATACCGCTCCGCCCTCATCACCGCCGCCGTCACCGGACAACTCGACATCCGCGCACACGAAAAGAAAATGGAGTCCCTGGTCTGATGGCCGGCCATCGCGAAACCGCCTTCCCCATCCCTCCCACGCACAAACTTTGGCTCCTCCGGGTTAAACTGAGGTGAGGCAACATGAATTTGACCGTGCATATTCCCGACGATCTCGTCGGCCAGCTCAGCGCTGCCGGCGGTGATCTGTCACGCCGGGCACTGGAGGCATTGGGCCTGGAGGAATACAAGAGCGGCCGTATCACCAAGTCAGTGTTGCGCCGCCTCCTGGGCTTTACTTCCCGTTACGAATTCGACGGGTTCCTCAAAGCTCATGACGTCTGGATAGATTACACCGTCGAGGACTTCCGCCGCGAACTCCAGGACCTCAAGCGTTTGGGGTTCTGACCGGTGCAACTCGTCATCAACTTCGTCCGGAACTAAATTTTCAAAAACAGCGCGCGGAATGGGTGCAGCATAAGAGGCCAGAGCTATAGACGGCAAGCGCCTCAGCCCGCAGGGCGACAGATAATAGCCCACGGCGTAAGCCGTGGGAAGTCAGCGAAACCCGGGAGCCCCGGAACGGGGCGAAAGACTGTTGTTCCGTTATGCCGCTCTTGCTTTCAACACTCTTCCGCCCCGTTCCGGGGCTGATCGAGGACCTACCGAAACCCACGGCTCACGCCGTGGGCTATGGTCTGACGCCCCTGGCGGGGCCCGGGCTACCCGCTCTTTGCACGCCGGAACAATTGATGGGAGACTGAAGTCATGGTTGATCCCATACTAGAGGAAGTCTGGAAGCATCGCGAGCAGCACGCAGCCCGATTTAACTATGATCTTGACGCGACATTTGACGACCTCAAGAGGATCGAACGAGAGCACGCATTGACCGTGATCACTCTCCCCCCGAAACGCATCGTCAAACCCCGCGAACCCGCACGGCAGTGAACTGATGGCCGACCATCGCGAAATCGCCTTCGAAGCCGCCGTCGAACACTCCCTCACCACCTCAGGCGGCTACGAAAAAGGTGACCCGGCCCTCTACGACCAAGCCCGCGCCCTGCATCCCAAACTTGTCCTCGAATTCATCCAGACCACTCAATCCAAACAGTGGCAGGTCATCGCCGACTACTACGGCCCAAGCGCCGGAGAGACCTTCCTCGCCGAACTCACCCTCGCCCTCGAATCCCGCGGCACTCTCGACGTGCTCCGCCACGGCCTCGATTTTTTCGGACAAACCTTCCATCTGGCTTACTTCGCACCCGCCAGCGGCATGAACCCCGAAACCGCGAAGCTCTACAAACAGAACCGCCTCACCATCACCCGTCAGGCTCATCTCAGTCTGCACCCCGAGCAGTCAGTCGACGTCCTGCTCAGCCTCAACGGCCTCCCCGTCGCCACCGCCGAACTGAAAAACGCCTTCACCGGCCAGACCGTTCGCAACGCCATCCAGCAGTACCGCGACCGCGACCACCGCGAGGCCCTGTTCGCCTTCAAAAAACGCGCCCTTGTCCATTTCGCCGTCGATACCGACGAATGCTACATGACCACACGCCTGGAAGGCGCGGCTACCAGCTTCCTTCCCTTCAATCGGGGCAACGCGAAGGGCGCGGGCAACCCCGAAAATCCCGACGGCTACCGCACCCACTACCTCTGGGAACAGATCTGGAAACGCGATAGCTGGCTCGATCTCCTCGGCCGCTTCCTGCATGTGGCTCACTCTGGTAACCCGAGCCCGGTGAACGATAAGTCGGGCACGCCGGAAGTCCTCATCTTCCCCCGCTACCACCAGGTCGATGCCGTCCGCAAACTCGTCGCCGACGCCCGCACCGCCCGCGCCGGCAAGAACTACCTGGTCTGGCACTCCGCCGGAAGCGGCAAGAGCAATAGCATTGCCTGGCTGGCCCATCGTCTCTCCAGCCTGCATGACGCGCTTGACCGGAAAGTCTTCGACAGCGTCATCGTCATTACCGACCGCCTCGTTCTCGATAAGCAACTCCAGGACACCATCTACCAGTTCGAGCACAAGACCGGCGTCGTCATGAAAATCGATGACGATTCGAAGCAGCTTGCCGACGCGCTCCGCAACGGCGTCCCCATCATCATTACCATTCTCCAGAAGTTTCCCTTTGTCACCAGGCACGCGGCCGATCTCCCGGAACGCCGCTACGCCGTCATCGTTGATGAAGCCCACAGCTCTCAATCGGGCGAGAGCGCCGCCAAAATGAAAGCCGTCCTGGCCGGCGAACGCATCCGCGCCATCGCCCACAAACGCGCCGAAGAGGAGCAGTTGCCCGATTACGAAGAGGAAATCATCCGCGTGGTCGAAGGCCGCAAACAACAACCCAACCTCAGCTTCTTCGCCTTCACCGCCACTCCCAAGTACAAGACCATCGAAGTCTTCGGTCAGCGCGACGCCGCGGGCCAGCCCCAGCCCTTTCACGAATACAGCATGCGCCAGGCCATCGAGGAGGGCTTCATCCTCGACGTGCTGAAGAACTACACCATCTACAGCATCTACTACAAGCTCCTCAAAGCCGCCCAGGACGATCCCGAAGTGGAAAAGAAGAAGGCCGCTAAGGCGCTCGCCCGCTTCGCGCGCCTCCATCCCCACAATATTTCCCAGAAGACCGAAGTCATCATCGAACACTTTCGCCAGCACGTCCGCCACCGCATCGGCGGCCGCGCCAAAGCCATGGTCGTCACCGGCTCCCGCCTGGAAGCCGTCCGCTACAAGAAGACCGCCGACGAATATATTCACCTCAAAGGCTACGCCGATCTCCGCACCCTGGTCGCCTTTTCCGGCACGCTGATCGATCCCGACGACCCCACCGGCGAGGAACTGACCGAAGTCAAAATGAACGGCGGCAAAATCAGCGAGAAGCAGCTTCCCGAAGAGTTCAAAAAGCTGGAATACGGCATTCTGATTGCCGCCGACAAATATCAAACCGGATTCGATCAGCCGTTCCTCCATACCATGTACGTCGATAAGCGCCTGGCCGATGTCCAGGCCGTCCAGACCCTTTCCCGCCTTAACCGCATCTGTCCCGGCAAGGAAGACACCTTCGTGCTCGATTTCGTCAACGACCCCGCCGAAATCCAGGTTGCCTTCCAGCGCTACTACGACGCCACTCCCATCATTACCGGCAAGCCCGACCCCCGCCAGCTCTATTCCCTGCGCGCCGAAATGTACGCATCGTTCATCGTTCAGGAAATCGAAGTCGAGCAGTTCGCCGCCGTCTTCTTCAAACCGCGCCGCACGGACAAGCCAACCCCCACCGATCACGCGCTGATGAACTCAATCATCGATAAAGCCGTGGGCCGTTTTACAGACGCCACCGAAGACGGCCAGGAAGAGCTTCGCAACCGCCTGGAAGCCTTCCGCCCCCTCTACTCGTTTCTCTCGCAGGTCATCCCGTTCGGAGACAGCAAACTCGAAAAACTCGATGCCTACCTGCGGTTCCTCGAAACCAAACTGCCCGTCCGCGAAGGCACCGGACGCCTCGACCTGGATGACGAAGTGAAACTGAAGTTTTACCGCTTGCAGAAAATCAGCGAAGGCAGCATCGCGCTGGAGCCAGCCACCCGCGGAACTCTCAAAGGTCCTTCCGACGTCGGGACCGGCCGCATAGAAGATGAACAGGTTCCCTTATCGCGCGTTGTGGATGTGCTCAACGAGCGCTTCGGCACCGAATTCACCGTCGCCGACGAGCTCTTCTGGGATCAGGTCCGCGCCGACGCCACCGCCGACGAATCCGTCCGCGATGCCGGCGAAGCCAACACCATCGACAACTTCGCCCACATCTTCGACCGCAAGCTCGAAGAAATCGTCATTGGCCGCATGGACCGCAACAGCGATCAGGTCGTTCGGTTCCTCGACAACCCCGAAGTCCGCGAACTCGTCACCCGCCTCATGCGCAACCAGGTCTACATCCGAATCCAGCAGGACGCCAGATCCCGCGCCAGCGAAGCCTCACCGTGAAGGAGCCGTCGGTTCGATGAGTCGTTGGCCGCTGTCGGCATTTCAACTCTCTTTCGCCTCAGAATCAATTACTTACCAGGAATTCCTTGGTCCAGGGGGCTGCTATTCTGAAACCAGGTAGGAGCTTCCGCGAATTCGGAGCCTTTGCGGCGCTCGAAGTGAGCTCATTATGCACTCGGATCTCCCAACTAAGACCAGGCCTTTCGCCTCATCGCCGGTGAATGCAACTCCGCCACCCGCCTGCTGGCGGTTCCTCGTTTTGCGGAACGAAGCCAATCTCAGCGCTTCTCGGCTTCCCCCGCCCCTCGGCCCAGCCCCGCTATATCACGAAACGAACCTAGTCCCATTTCCGGACACTCCGGCCCTGTTAGCCAGGGCCAGCCCGGCCGCCCACCCGGCCCTTGTTGTGGGGCAGCCAATCCTGGCTGCCGCCGCCTTTCAGGCGGGGTCCCCGCCGGTCGTTCAGTAACCAATCCTTGCTTGACTCTAGCAATCATAATGTGTAATTATTCAATTTGATGAATAAACATTCAGTTGAGGTGAATGCCGTGGCCGGGACCTTCCAACCTGACAGTATCCTCAAGGCCGCCGGCTCCGATTTGCTTTGTGACCTCGATCTCACCAATGACGAGCTGGGATATCTGCTCGATCTGGCCGACGAAGTCAAACGCGCACCGAAGAATTATGCAAACGCGATGGGCGGCAAATCCATCGGGATGCTCTTCGAAAAGCCGTCGCTGCGGACCAAGCTGACGTTTGAGTTGGCCATCTCGCAGATGGGCGGCGCGTCGGTTTTTTGTGAAGGGCCCATCGGGGTTCGGGAGCCGCTGAAGGACGTGGCGCGGAACCTGGACCGCTGGGTCAACGGAATTGTGGCCCGCGTCTTCGCGCAGAGCACCGTCGAGGCGCTGGCGCAGTGGTCCTCCGTGCCGGTCATCAATGCGCTCTCGGATGCGTTCCATCCGTGCCAGGCGCTGGCCGACGTGCTCACCATCCGCGAACGTTTCGGGCGGCTTGAAGGGTTGAAACTGGCCTTCATCGGCGACGGGAATAACGTGGCGCAATCGCTGATGCTGACGGCGGCGCGGCTGGGAATGGATTTCGCGCTGGGTTGCCCCACCGGATACCTGCCGGATCCCGATATCGTGGCGCAGGCCGAAGGGCTCGCGGCGGTTTCCAAGGCGACCATCACCATCACGCACAATGCGGCCGAGGCGATCGATGGCGCGCACACCGTCTATACCGATGTTTGGGCCAGCATGGGGCAGGAACAAGAAGCGGTGGAGCGCAGAACGGCCTTCCATCTCTACCAGGTCAACGACGAACTGTTCGCGCAGGCGCGGCCCGACGCAATTTTTCTGCATTGCCTGCCGGCCAAGCGCGGCGAGGAAGTCACCGATTCGGTGATGGAATCGGCCAGGAGCGCGGTGTTTCAGCAGGCGGAAAACCGGCTGCATGCGCAGAAAGCGCTGCTGATGATGATGCTAACGTAATCTACCGAGCCGCGAACGTAAGAGAGCGGTTGCCACAAGCATTCACAAACTTTATGCATAAACCGAAGAAAGTTGCGCTCGCCTACTCGGGCGGGTTGGATACCTCTGTCATCATTCCGTGGCTTAAGGAAAACTACGGCTGCGAAGTCGTGGCCGTGTGCGGCGACATCGGCCAGGGCGCCGACGAACTCTCCGGCCTCGAAGAAAAGGCCCGCAAGACCGGCGCTTCCGAAGTCTATATCGAAGACCTGCGGGAAGAGTTCGTCTCGCAATACTTGTGGAAGCTGGTGCGCTCCGGCGGAGTCTACGAACACAAGTACCTGCTGGGCACGTCCATCGCGCGGCCGCTGCTGGCCAAGAAGCAGGTGGAAGTGGCGCTGGCTACGGGTTGCGATGCGGTGGCGCACGGCTGCACCGGCAAGGGCAACGACCAGGTGCGCTTCGAGCTCACCTACAAAGCCCTGGCGCCGGAGCTGCAGGTGATTGCTCCGTGGAGGGAATGGAAGATCGTCTCGCGCGAAGACGCCATCGAGTACGCGCGCGAGCGCAACATCCCGATTTCCGCCACCACCACCAAGATCTACAGCCGGGATCGCAACATCTGGCACATCTCGCACGAAGGCGGGGCGCTCGAAGACCCGGCCAACGCGGCGCCGGACGAAATCTGGATGCTCACCAGGAGCCCGGCCGAAGCGCCCGACAAGCCCGGCGAAGTCACCATCGGGTTCGAAAGGGGCGTGCCAGTCTCGGTAGATGGCAACAAGATGAAGGCCTTCGAACTGCTCGAAGCGCTCAACCAGATCGGCGCGGAACACGGCATCGGCCGCATCGACCTGGTGGAGAACCGCTTCGTCGGCATGAAGTCGCGCGGCTGTTACGAGACGCCGGGCGGCGAGCTGATCATGTTCGCGATTCGCGAGCTGGAAGCGCTGACGCTCGACAAGAGCACGCTGCACTACAAGCAGCAACGCGCGCTGGAATACGCCGAGCTGGTGTACAACGGCCTCTGGTTTACGCCGCTGCGGGAAGCGCTGGACGCCTTCTTCGAAAAGGTGAGCGAGCCCTCGACGGGCGAAATCAAGCTGCAGCTTTACAAGGGCAACGTGACGCCGCTCAGCCGGAAATCGCCGAATTCGCTGTATTCGCTGGATATCGCCAGCTTCACCATGGGCGCGGCTTACGACCAGAAGGATGCGCTGGGCTTCATCAACCTGATCGGGCTGCCGATCAAGGTGCGGGCGCTCGCCGCCAAAAAGAAATGAAACTCTGGGGCGGCAGGTTTGAAGCGGGACCGTCGGAAGTGTTCGAGCGATTCTCGGGGTCGCTCGATTTCGACCGGCGGCTGATCGATGCCGATATCCGCGGCTCGCAGGCCTTCGCGCGGGCGCTGGAGCGGGTCGGCATCCTGACGGCCGGGGAGCGCGGGCAGATTGTTACGGCGTTCGACCAGATTCGCGCCGAAGCGGCGGCGCCGGGCTTTTACGAAGGCGCGACGGACGAAGACGTCCACACGCTGGTGATTCGCAAGCTCAAGGAGAAGGCCGGCGCGGTCGCCGATAAGATCCACACCGGGCGCAGCCGCAACGAGCAGGTCTCGCTCGATATGCGGCTGTGGCTGCGCGAAGAGTGCGCCGACATGCAGGCCTCGCTTTGCGCCGTAATGGGAAGGCTGCTCGATCACGCCGAGGCTAATTCCGCGGCGATCGTTCCCGGCTACACCCACACGCGCCGCGCCCAGGCGGTATTGTGGCCCCATTACCTGCTGGCTTACTTCGAAATGTTCCTGCGCGATTGGGAACGGTTTGCCGAAGCCAAGCGGCGCACCAACCTGCTGCCGCTGGGTTCGGGCGCGCTGGCGGGGAGCGGATTTCCGTTCGATCGCGAAGCCATCGCGCAAGACCTCGGGTTCGAAGGCATCACGCGCAACAGCATGGACGTCGCCGGCGACCGCGATTTCGCCCTGGACTTCCTCTATGCGTCGAGCGTGACGATGATCCACCTGAGCCGCCTGGCCGAGGATTGGATTCTCTATTCGAGCGAAGAGTTTGGGTGGCTGGAATTGGGCGATGGCGTGACCAGCGGGTCGAGCCTGATGCCGCAGAAGAAGAACCCCGATTCGCTCGAGCTGATTCGCGGCAAGAGCGGGCGCGTGATCGGCTGCCTCACCTCGCTGCTGGTGACCATGAAGGGTCTGCCGATGACATACAATCGCGATATGCAGGAAGACAAGGTCCCGCTGTTCGATGCCGCCTACCAGTTGAACGGATCGCTGCTGATGATGTCCGCGGTGATCGAATCCACCAGGCTCAACCCGGCCAAACCGGCGGCCGCCGCCGCGGAAAGCTGGGTGGTGGCGACGGACCTGGCCGAAGCGCTGGCGCGCGCCGGTACGCCGTTTCACCAGGCGCACCAGATTGTGGGCCGTTTCGTTTTGGACAGCATGCGCACGGGCAAGAAGCCATCGGATTGGACGGCGGAAGAGATGCAACGCTTCGCGCCGGAGTTCACGGGCGATTTCGCGGAGCTGCTGAATGCGGAGAAGGGCATCGGCACCCGCGAGATTCCGGGAGGCACCGGACCCGTGTCCGTGGCACAGGCGCTGGAGCGCGCCAAGCAGGTACTGGGACAACTAATTTTATGACCAAGGCTTATCGTCAAGGCCAGATACTGAAGCTGATCCGGAGCAAACGGATCTCCACGCAGGAAGAGCTCGCGCAAGAGCTGAAGGCGCAGGACATCGCGGCCACGCAGGTGACGCTGTCACGGGACATCCGCGACCTGCGCCTGGTGAAGACGCGCGACGGCTACCAGGAAATGGCGCCGGAAGAAACCGGGCCGGCCTTTGCGCTGCTGGCGACGGAGTTCCTGAAGGACGTCCTGCGCGTGCAGAACCTGGTGGTGCTCAAGACGTCGCCGGGCCATGCCAATTCGGTGGCGGTGGCGCTGGATAACGAGGGCTGGCCGGAAGTGGTCGGCACGATTGCGGGCGACGACACGATCCTGGTGATTACCGCGGATGCGCCGACGGGCGAAGCGGTGCAGGAGAAGCTGCTGAACCTGGTGGAGCGGGGATAGGCGGGACCAAGCCGCTGAGCGCACCAAAACCGAGCCGCGACCATAAGGGAGCGTTCGCCTTACGGTCCGCAGTGCGGTTAGGTGCTTACTTTTCTCCGGCCGGTTTCACATCGCCGCAGTCCGAAGAAAGCCACCTGGTGCTGAAGCTGATCTTCGATTCCATGGTCCGGGTGGCGTTGCCGGTTGCAGGGCCGGTTCCACTATTCTTGAAGGTCCCGGAGCCTTTGACATGCTCAGCGTCCACGCGCTCAATCGTCATGTCGCCAACCATCGTCATGTTGGTCTTGTCAGGTTGGCACTCCATGTGAAACGCAATCTTGTCGGACGAAGAATTGACCACTTTGCGTGTGCAGTTGGCCTGGTTGTTAGCGTTCTCGCTGAACGCCATCGCCCTGGCGAGCGATTCTTTGGTCACGCACGACTTGGTCGTCATGGTGCGCGGGGACCCGCCACGGCCGTTCATCATGGCTTCCACCTGTTTACGCTGGGCCTCCGGGATCTTCGCCAACTGATCCGGCGTGAGTTGCGGCATGGCGGGCATGGCCGGCATTCCGGCGATCTCGATGCTGGTCGTGTTCTCCCAGAGTCCGGGTTTGGCGTCGAATGGCTTAATCTCCTGGGCTGTCAACGCAGCCAGAGGGCACAATATGGCGATGCCGAATAGAATCGTTGTCTTCACTGGATCGGTCCTCCCGTAAAATCATGGTACATCATAAATAACTCGCAGCAAATTGCGGTAACGTGGATCAAAATGCCAATTTCTCCGCTTGCGGGCAAGAGCCCCACGCCCGATATGCTGGTCAACGTGCCGCGCCTCATCACGGCCTACTATACGGAAAAGCCGGACGTCTCGGTAGCCTCACAGCTCGTCAGCTTCGGCACGTCGGGCCATCGCGGCTCGTCGTTCGAGTGCTCCTTTAACGAAGATCACATTCTGGCCATCACCCAGGCCATCTGCGTCTGCCGCGCACAGAACGGCGTGGACGGCCCGCTGTTTCTGGCCGCGGATACGCATGCTCTTTCCGAGCCGGCCTTCTCGAGCGCGCTCGAAGTGCTGGCGGCTAACGGCGTCGAGGTGATGATCGACCAGGAACTGGGTTACACGCCCACGCCGTCGCTTTCGCACGCTATTCTGGCTTACAATCGCGGCCGCCGGAGCGCGCAGGCTGACGGCGTTGTGATCACGCCGTCCCACAATCCGCCGCCCGATGGAGGCTTCAAGTACAATCCGCCGAGTGGCGGCCCGGCCGATACCGACGCCACCAAAGCCATCGAGGATCTGGCCAACCAGATTCTTCGCGACGGCCTGCGTGACGTTCGACGCCAATCCTACCGCTCCGCGCTGGCCGCCTCCACAACGCATCGCTACGATTACGTGTCGGCGTATGTGAACGATCTGGGCTCGGTGCTGGATCTGGACGCCATTCGCGCGGCGCGGCTTTCTCTGTGCGCCGATCCGCTCGGCGGCGCGGGTGTGGCCTACTGGGGCCGCATCGCCGAGCGCTACGGCCTGTCGCTCGAAATCGAGCACGCCGATGTCGACCCCACCTTCCGCTTCATGCGGCTGGACTGGGATGGAAAGATCCGCATGGATTGCTCGTCGCCCTACGCCATGGCCGGGCTGATCGGCCTGAAGGATCGGTTCGACGTGGCGTTTGCCTGCGATACCGATCACGACCGGCACGGGATTGTCACGCGCAGCGCCGGGCTGCTCAACCCCAACCACTATTTGGCCGCGGCCATCTCTTACCTGTTCGGCCACCGCGAGGGATGGCCGGTTGCCGCCGGGGTGGGGAAGACGCTGGTATCGAGCAGCATGATCGACCGCGTGGCGGCGCACCTGGGCCGGCGGCTGGTGGAAGTCCCGGTGGGCTTCAAGTGGTTCGTGGATGGACTGCTGGACGGATCGCTGGGCTTCGGCGGAGAAGAGAGCGCCGGCGCTTCGTTCCTGCGGCGCGACGGCACCGTGTGGACCACCGATAAGGATGGCATCCTGCTGGCCCTGCTGGCGGCGGAGATGCTGGCGCGCACCGGGAAGGACCCCGGCGAGATCTACCGCGGGCTGACGGAACAATTCGGCGCGCCGGTCTACGAGCGCATCGACGCCGCGGCCACGCCGGCGCAGAAAGCCGCGCTGGCCGAGCTGAACCCGGAACAAGTGACAGCGCGCGAGTTGGCCGGCGACCCCATCGAAGCCATGCTCACGCGCGCCCCGGGGAACGGGGCTCCCCTTGGCGGCCTCAAAGTGGTGACGCGGCGCGGCTGGTTCGCCGCGCGGCCTTCCGGCACCGAAGACGTTTACAAAATCTATGCCGAGAGTTTCGCCGGCGCCGAACACCTCAAGCGAATTCAAGACGAGGCGCGCGAACTGGTGGGACGGGCGCTGGCAGTGGTAGCCTGAAACTCGGGTGCAGGATTTCGTTCGCGAGAAACAGTCGGCTGCGCTACGCTCGTTGCTCGCCGCCGTCGGGCTGACGGCGTTCAAGATCGTAGTCGGTGCGGCCACGGGCAGCCTCGGCATCCTGGCCGAGGCCGCGCATTCCGGTTTGGATCTGGTGGCGGCTGGCCTCACTTTCGTTGCCGTCCGTCTTTCCGGACGCCCCGCCGATCGCGATCACCTCTACGGGCATGGGAAAATAGAAAACCTCTCGGCCCTCTGCGAAACGCTCTTGCTGCTCCTGACGTGCGCCTGGATTGTGTGGGAGGCTGTCCACCGGCTCCGCGTGCACCACACGGAGATCGAGGTCACGGTCTGGTCGTTTGTAGTGATGCTGACCTCCATCGTCGTGGATGTTTCCCGCTCGCGCCTTCTTTCGCGCGCCGCCAGGAAATACCACAGCCAGGCCCTGGAGGCGGATGCGCTGCACTTCACGACCGACGTGTGGAGTTCGTCGGTGGTCATCGTGGGTCTGGCCGCTGTCAAGGCGGGCGACTGGTGGCCGCGGCTGTTGTTTCTCCGCAATGCCGACGCGATTGCCGCGCTGGCCGTTTCCGCGCTGGTGGTGTGGGTGAGCGTGCGGTTGGGCCGCCGCACTCTGGACGCCCTCATCGACAAAGCGCCCGAAGGCATGGAGCAACGCATCATCTCCGCGGTGGAAAGCGTCGAAGGAGTCCGCAATTGCCACAACGTGCGCATGCGGTATTCCGGGCCCATCCTTTTTATCGACCTGCACATTCTGGTGGACGGCGCGCAAAGCCTGGCGCAAGCCCACTTGCTGACCGAGACCATCGAGGAAGTCATCCGCGGCTTCGCTCCGAATGCCGATGTCACGGTGCATCCGGAACCGTTCTGACCGGGCCGGTGGCGCACAGGAGGGCGGACCCCCTGGTCCGCGCGGGACGCCCTCGTCCCGCTGCCGGCGCAGCCATAGCAGCCTCGTGCAAACGCGAGCAGGCCGACGAGGGGCGTTCCGCGCGGACCAGGGGAGCCGCCCCCCTGTCCTACCGCTTGCCGGAAAAATCCCAGTAAATCGTGCAATCGCGAACTTCGGCTTTGTGGCGGAACAACTCGGGGAGGCTGATCTTGTCGGTTTCGTCGCTTTCGTAACAGGCGGCTACCGTGTGGTAGAGGCCGGCGCGGACCCGGTCGTGGATTTTCTTGACGGGCAGAATGTGGAACTCGGCCGACAGGGCGGGCGGCAGATCCAGGTCGTGCGCATAGGAAAACTCCATGCCGTCGGGGGGCGGCCGGCGCGTCAGGAAATAGAAAAGCTCGTCGGCCCACACGGCTCCGCCCGGCGGCGTGTTTTTTTGCACTTGTTGCGCGATCTTCTCGCAGTCTTTCCAGCAGTAGGAATCGAAATCCTCAAAAATAGCTTTTCCCAGACCCAAGGTCACCAGCACGATCATCAACAGCGACGGAGCGAACGGGCGATCACCCAAGCCGTACCTCGTCGCGGCGACGTATAATCCGGCCATCGCCAGAATGGCGGCGAAGGGGATGACCAGCAGAAAGTAGCGCTCGAAGGTAGGATGCGCGGTGGCCAATTCGGCGCCTAAGCCCAAAGCCAGCCAGCCGGCCAGATAAAACTCGGAACGCTGCGCGGCGTCCCAGTCGCTCTTGCGGGCGATAAACCAGGTACCGAGCGCCGAGAGCAGCACCAGGGTGAGCCCCTGCGCGGAATCGATCCAGGAGGTCAGCACCGAAATGTCCTGCGAGGTAGCGCCTTCCCACTTGGTGTGACGGTAGATCGTCTGGTATTGGATGATGTTGAAGAGCACCGGCTTGGGAGATTCGAGGAACAGCAGCAGCACCGGCAGGAACGGGATGGCGGCGCCGGTCAGGAACATCACGATCTTGAGCCAACGGGCGCCGGCGCGGTTGTGCATGGCGATCCAGAGCAGCAGCACCGGGGCCACTGCCGCCGTCAGCAAAGAAGAAGCCGCGGCGGCGCCGGCCAGCAGTCCGGCGGCGGCGGCCCACTGCGGGCCGCGCCGTTCCACGCAGCAGACCGCCAGGCGGAAAGCCGCCACCGAGAGAAACAGGCACAGGCCGTAGGCTTGCCCGATGGGGCCGAACAGAACCACCTGCGAGTTCATCCCGACGGCCACCAGAACGGCGCACGCGCCGGCTATCCGCCAGCGCGAAACGGGGAAGCGCTGCAGCACGAAGCCCGCGGCCAGGAATGCGCCGGCCACCACCCAAAAAGCCGCGAGAACGTGGACCGGCCGCCAACTCTCGCCGAGAAGTTTCATCCATCCGGCGTTGAGGTAGGCGTTGAGGGGCGTTTGCGGAAAACAGAAATCCAGATAAGGCCGCTTGCCGGCTTTGATCATCTGGGCGGCCAGAAGATGAAAGCCTTCGTCCCAGGCGAAAGCCAGTGTTTGGGAATATAGCAGGAGACCGGCGAAAAGCAGCGCGGCGAGCGCTGAGAGGCGGAGCCAGGGGCTCGCGTGCGGCGGGTCAGCCGGCTGATGGGCCGGAGTGGAATCCTGCATGTTGCTTATCTTAGCTTTGTGTAACGGCGCGTTGTGCGGCGGCTACAGGGCCGGGGCGGGGAAAGGGGCTTCCTTCTGAAGCAGGCAGCTCAAAAACCGGCGGCTTTCATGCTCTCCTTACGCATACTGCCCGCGAAGCGTTGCAGCATGGAATCGTTGCGCACCGCTACAACCGGCTGGAGGACGCGCCCCTGGGTTCGGAACTCGTACTTGTCCACGCGGCAAGCCGATCTCTTGCCCCATGCCCGGACAATGCGTCCGAAGACGATCAGACGCATGGCACAGGAGTCGTCGAGCAGAACCGGCCAACTGATCGACAGCTCTACGAATGCTCCCTCTTTCAAGGGATGCTCCATCTGGAACGCCATGCCTCCGCTGGCCATGTCGATGGTCTCTCCCATTCCAGATTCCATTACTACGTCGTCCTGCAGGAGTTTGTAACGCAGATCGCGATGAATCGGGAAGCGCGTCTTTGAGCGCCTTTCGATCTGTCTTTTCTCTTCCGGCATTATTTGTTTCCTCCGAATTGCCAGCGATAGCGTTGCACTTGGCTGCCCGAAAGTTCGCTCAATAAAATCAATTGGTTAGCGTCATACCACGGCTGCTGTGTAAACTTTGTAGGCATTCTTGGCGGTTCAGGCCTGCAAACTTTGTTGACAGTGTAAAGCGACGTCACGGATTTGGGGGCGATTTGAATAGAGGCCTTTTGAGCCCTGATTCTGTATAATCAAGTCATGGATTTACGCCCTTTGCATGACCGCGTCCTGGTACGGCGCCTGGAGGAAGGCGAGCAGAAGCTCGGAGGGATCATCATCCCCGATACCGCCAAAGAAAAGCCACAGCAGGCCGAGGTGTGCGCCGTTGGCAACGGCAAGTTGCTGGAATCGGGGGAGCGCGTGGCGCTCGACGTGAAGGCCGGCGACCGGATTCTCTTCGGCAAGTATTCCGGCTCCGACATCAAGGTGGACGGACAGGAATACCTGATTCTGAAGGAAGACGAGATCCTCGGGGTCTTGGAATAAGGTGTGCTAATCTAGAGTTTCTACACACCACTTTCAGGAGTTGCTTCCATGTCTTTTCAGAAGGTGCTCAGGCCGCTAGTGGTCTGTTCCGCCCTCTTCGCCGCTACCCAACTGGCAACGGCGCAGAGCAAAGTCGCGGTAATCAGTTTACAGAAGGCCCTGTTCGAAACGGCCGAGATCAAGAAAGCCGACGCGGATATGCAGGCGACGCTCCTGCCGCGCCAGGCGCAGGGCAAGAAGCTGCAAGAGGATCTCGCGGCTATCACTCAGAAGCTGCAAGGGGACCCCGGCAAGATGACGCCGCAGGCGGAATTCGACCTCAACGCCGAAGGCAAGCGCAAGCAGGTGGAACTGACGCGCATTAACGAAGACCTGCAGGCGGATGCCGAGAAAATGCGCAACGAAATCCTCTCCAGGAGCACCGACAAGATGCAGGCCGTGGTGAAGAAGCTGGCGGAAGAAAAGGGCTACGACCTGGTGGTGGATACGGATACGCGGCTGGCCCTGTACTTCAAGCCCGCGATGGACATCACCGGGGAGGCCACCGCGGCATACGACAAGGCCTATCCGGTGCCGCCCGCCGCGCCGCCCGCCAAGAAGTAGAATAGAGCCAGGGACCCACATGGCCGGCTTCTTCGATCAATACGGCGCGGGAGACGAGCGGCGCGCGCGGAAGATCAAGATCGTTATTCTCTCGGTGGTTGTGCTGGCGGTCTTGAGCGGACTCCTGTATTTCGTGCTCCACAATTACAGCCAGGAGCGGCAAGCCAAACGATTCTTCGAGCGGCTGGAGGCGCACGATTATCAGGGCGCTTACGTCTTGTGGGGATGCACCGCCGCGCGCCCGTGTTCGGGGTATCCCATGAGATCTTTCCTGCAGGACTGGGGCCCTCCGGTGAACGTGACGGGCTTCGCCATCCTGGACGGCGAGAGCTGCGGCAACAGCGTCATCGTGGACGTGGATGCCGGTTCGGCGGGAGACAAAAAGCTGTGGGTCAGCCGGGACACGCTCGAGCTCGCTTTTCCGCCGTACGACCAGTGCCCGCAGGGAAACCGCATCTACAATTTCTTCCGTAACGTAAAATACCGTCTGCACGGCCGCACGTACCGCTGATTTTTTTCGAATTGGGGCGACGCGCGGGCTCGCGGCGTCCTAGAATGGAAGAGCGATGGGAACGATGACGGCTGGCCTGGAAGGCGTAATTGCGGGCGAATCCGAGATTTGCTACATCGACGGATATCAGGGCGTCCTGAGCTACCGCGGCTATAACATTCACACGCTGGCGGACAACGGCACTTTTGAGGAGATCGTCTTTCTGCTGTGGCATGGGTGGCTTCCCAAAGCCGCCGAACTGGCGCAGTTGAAGAAGGATCTGGTGGCGGCGCGCCCCCTGCCGGGCCAGCTGGTGGAGTTCCTGGGCTCGAACGGCGGCGCGAATACCATGGATGTGCTGCGCACGGCGGTTTCCATGTTGAGCCTGTATGACGCCGAGGCTCCGGACATGTCGGCGGAGGCCAACCACCGCAAGGCCGTGCGCCTGATGGCGCAGACCTCGACCATCGTCACCACGTTCGAACGGTTGCGCGGCGGCAAGCCGGTGCTGGACGGCGATCCGAACCTGGGATTCGCGGCCAACTTCCTCTACACTCTCACCGGCAACCGGCCCGACGATGTGATGGAGCGTGCTTTTGATGTGGCGCTGATCCTGCATGCGGACCACGAACTGAACGCGTCGACGTTCGCGGCGCGCGTGACCGCGGCCACACTCTCCGATATCTATTCTTCCGTTACCTCCGGCATCGGCGCGCTGAAGGGGCCGTTGCATGGCGGCGCCAATCAGGATGTCATCAAGTGGCTGCTCGGTCTGGGCGACGAAGACGCGGCGGCGGATGCGGTGAAAAACACGCTGGCGCGCAAAGTGAAGATCCCCGGTTTCGGCCACCGCGTGTACCGTACCGAAGATCCGCGGGCCACGCATCTGCGCGTGCTCTCCGAGGAGCTCGGGCGACGAACCCGCCATGAGAAGTTGTACCGCCTTTCGCGGCGCATGGAAGAGACCGTGAAAGCCGTCAAGGGTCTCGATCCCAACGTGGACTTCTATTCGGCTTCGACGTACTATTCGCTGGGAATTCCGATCGACCTGTACACGCCGATTTTCGCGGTAAGCCGGATGGCCGGCTGGACCGCGCACGTGCTGGAACAGTACCACAACAACCGGCTGATCCGGCCGCGCGCCGACTATAAGGGCAATCCCGACGGCCAGACCTGGATCCCCATGGCGGACCGCTAATCATGGACGAACGCGCGTTTTATACCGATTCCCAGACGGCCAAGGCGGCAACGTTGAATTGCCCCTATTGCCACACGCAAGACACCTACAACCTGCAATGGTCGGTGCGCAAGAAGAAGGACCGCATCCCGCAGGGCGCCGACGAGCGCGACCGCGCGAAGTTTTCGAAGGCGCAAAGCTACATGGTTCTGCTGGACGACAAAGTAGCCTGCAAGAACCTGCGCTGCCGCAAGCGGTTCGACATCTCCGGCGTCAAGACCATGGCATTTCTGTAGGGCGCTCACCGCTGTCCGGCGAGTTTCCTCAGCGAGTAGCCTGCCATGGGTGAGGAAAGCAACAGTCCGCCACCACCTTTACGGTGTGTGCGTCCAAGTTCGCGCTACACTCGTTGGGGAGACCTTATGGCGGATCATGATTCTGCTCACAACGACGTGCGGCCGCGTACCGCCGTTCTGACCCGGGGATTCGACCCCAGATTGTCGTTCGGATCGGCGAGGCCGGCGATATTTCGCGCATCGACTTACGTGTTTCCCAGTCCGGAAGCGGCGGAGCATGCGTTTGCCATCACCGCCGGAAAGATCAAGCCGGACTCCGGAGAGCGGGCCGACCTGATCTATTCGCGCATCTCGCATCCGAACGCGGAGATCCTGGAAGACCAGATCGTGCCGCTCGAACCGGGGGCCAGGGGCGCGGCGGTTTTCAACTCCGGAATGGCAGCCATCATGACCGCGCTGTTCGCGGTCTTGCGCCCGGGAGGGTCGCTGGTCTACACGACGCCGCTGTATGGCGGCACCACCGGGTTGATTCACTTTCTGGAGCCGTGGGGCGTGAAGGGGATTCCCGTGCGCTCGGGCGATTCGAAGGCACTGGACCAGGCCATTTGCTCAGCCAGGGACTGTTGTGCGGTGTTGCTCGAAACGCCGGCGAACCCCACGCTGATCATGACCGATATTGAACGCGTGGCGGAGAGCGCCGCGCGGCATCCGGACCATCCGGTGGTGATGGTCGACAATACATTCCTGGGTCCGACGTTCCAACACCCGCTGCTGCTGGGCGCGGACGTCTCGCTATATTCGGCCACCAAGTACCTGGGCGGCTTCAGCGATATCCTGGCGGGAGTGGCCATCTGCAAGAGCCTCGATCTGGTTCAGAATATGCGCAGCCGCCGCATCATGTTCGGCAATATCCTGCAGCCGGACGAATGCTGGCTGCTGGACAGCCGGCTGCCCACGGTTTCGTTGCGCATGAACCGCCAGAGCAAGAATGCCCAGCGTCTGGCCGAGGCCCTGGACGGGCACAAGCAACTCAGCAGCGTGATCTATCCGACGCTTTTCAAGGATCCGGAGCAGAAGCGCATTTTCGAGAAACAGTGCGCATACCCGGGCGGAATTTTTTCCGTGGATTTCAAAGGCGGCAAGGCAGCCGCGTTCGATTTCCTGAGGAACCTGCAGATTGCCCACAGCGCCGTATCCCTGGGCGGCCTGGAGACGCTGACCTGCCACCCCAAGAGCACGACGCATTCGGGAATGACCGGGGCGGAACTGACGGAATCCGGCGTCACCGACGGTCTGGTGCGCATCTCGGTGGGGATTGAAGACTGGCGCGATCTGCTGGCGGATTTCGAGCAGGCGCTGGCGGCCATCTGATTATTTTTTTCAACGCGGAGACGCGGAGAAACAGAGGTAGGGGCAACTTCAGCCGTGGATCAGGTACATGATCCAACTGCCCGCGACGATCGCCGCGATTGACGTGAAGAGCAGGTAGAGGGCGTGCCAGGCGCGCTCACGCGTGGCTCTCGCGCCGGGCAGGGCCGAGGCGCCCGCGGTGAGAGCCGCCAGCAAAAAGGTGAAGGGCAAGTGGGGCATCATTCGAGCGCGTCCCCGAGCGCGAGGAGATTCAGAAGACCCGCTATCACCAGGAGCGTGGTGCCGTATTCGTGCAGGCGTCCGTCGAACGCGTTCTGGGAATAACCGCAGAGGCGGGCGAGCAGATACGGGGCGCCGGCCAGAAGTTTGGTGAGGCTAGCCGCTTTGGCGAGCAGCACGGTGAAGAGATCGAGACCTGCAAGATCGCCGGGCTGCGGCCAGAGATTTCCGCCACCCAGCGCCACGCCGCAAATCGACGCGGCGAGCACCAGCCCGAGCGAGAGCCAGAACTGGACGTAGCGGCGTGTGAGCAAATAGGCGCCGCCGGGGACCAGCCATCCGAATGCGGCCAGGCGTGCGAATCTCATTGGCTGCCTCCGGCCTCTTGCGCCGCTTGGGATCGCGGGATGAGAAGGGTGCGATCCCAGCGGGTCCTGGTGAAAAAGTGCTGCGCCAGATCCACAAAATGCGCCACGTTCCAGTCCTTCAGGTCGTTTGTGGGCGCATCGTACGACCAGTAGACCAGCAGCGGTTTGCCCAATACGTATTCGCGCGGCACGAAGCCCCAGTAGCGGCTATCGGCCGAGTTCTCGCGGTTGTCGCCCATCACGAACAAAAACCCGGGAGGCACCAGCACTTCGCCATCGCGCACGTGATACGCGAACATGTCGCGGCCGCGCGGCGTGGTGTAGCCGTCGGGAGCGGTCGGAAAGTCGTCGCGATAAGGGTCGCGATCGGTGGCGGAGTGGCGCGTGTACGGTTCCAGAAGCCGGCGTCCATTGCGGATCACCTGTTTATCGGCGAGGTGAAGGCGGTCGCCGGGAAGCCCGATCACGCGCTTGACGTAGGTCTGCCGGATATCTTCGGGATAGAGAAAGACCACGATATCGCCGCGCGCCACGTCGTGATACGGGAGCAGGTGTTTGAACGGACCCGGATCGGCGTAGGCGACGCGATCGACCACCAGGTGATCGCCGATGCGCAGGTTGCCTTCCATGGAGGCGGTGGGGATCACATAAGCCTGAACCATGGTGGTGGTAAAGAAGAGCAACATGATGATGGTGAGCGACCACTCGGCCACGAAGCCGCGCGGCGCATGTTTGCGGCCGGCCGACCAGATGGCGCGGAGGTCGATGGCCGCGGTGCGTTCGCGAAATGCCGTGGAAAGCCAGTCGGCCGCGGTGCGCAAAGCCAGGCTCAGGATCGGCAGGCGGCTCGAAGTGCTCGAAACGTGGCGGCAGCGGTCGCGAAAGACCTGCTGCATTTCACCGCCGAAGCGCAGACGGAACGGCCTCGGATAGGTGTAGAGCAGGAAGACATAGATGCGGCAGAACCAGCGTTCCAGGGTCGGGTTCACGGAGTTTTCCTCATACGGCTGAAGCCTTGGAGCCTGCGAAGAGGCGCTTGGATTTGGCCGCCACCAGCGCGCCGGCCAGGCGCTGGACTTCTTCGCGAACGACGCGCCGTCCGAGGCTCGTCATGCGGTAATAACGGCGGCGCTGGTCGTCCAGGGCAGGGTCGGGGCGCTCGTCGGATTCCTCCACCAGGCGGGCCGCCAGCATGCGCTTGAGGCAGCCGTAGAGCGTGCCGGGGCCGAGTTGAAGCGCGTCGTTGGTCTGGCGCGCGACGTCCTGCATGATGCCGTAGCCGTGACGTTCCCGATCGGCGAGGGCCAGCAGGATGTGAAAGACCGGCGGCGTGAGCGGCAGCAGGTTTTGCGGGGGCGGCTTGTTCATCAATACATCCGTTACGGATATAGTAAGGCGAAGCGGCGGGAAAGTCAAGCGAAAGCTCGGAGGGTGCGCGGGCGCACAGTGAGGTTGCGGAACTCTGTGGGATGCTGGTGACATGAAGTGCGCCCTGCTGCTATGTTTATTCGCCTCGTTGCTGCCAGCGGGCTGGGAGTGCGAATCAAGTAGAGTGGCAGCGGGTACAATGAAAAAATGGCGGTTTCTCATCTCCCTTACAACACAGGTCGCGCCATAGGTCGTTTCGTTGCACTCGCGATGGTCGCAGGCGCGCCGATCTCTTCACTCCGGGCTCAAGCGCAACCGGCGCCGGCCAACACTCGTAGCGAGTCCGCGCATTCAGTCTCCGAGATCCTACAGAGCGCAATCAAGGCACTGGCTCCGCTCAAATCGGTGGAGTATGAAGTTCGGGCAATACCCGCCGACCCGGCAACTCAGGCCAGCCCTGTATTTACAGGGCGAGCCGTAGTCCTGGCCACTATTGGCTCGCCCATCCGCTACCGGGCCAGGTTCCAGTCCGAAGGTTCGTCGGCGGTAGAACTGGCTGTTTCGGATGGTGAGAAGGTGAGGATCAGCGCGGGAGGCCAATTGAGCGAGTACCCAACCCGGGCCATGATGGACAGCGCCAGCGCAGTCGCGTTGCCGACGCTTCCGGCATTCGATCCCGATACATATCGCAAGGCGCTGGCCAGCCAGACTGCTCTTTATGCCGGGCAGGACGACATCGAAGGGGACCTCTGTTACGTGGTGGCGGCGCCGTCGCTCTTCCCGGAGGAGATTGGCAGCGACACAAGCTACTATTGGATTTCCGCCCGCACCGGGCTGCCCCGATCGAAACAAACATACCGAATCCTCCATGGAAAGACGCTTCTGACATATCGCTGGATCATCTCGAACATTCGGATGAATCCTCCGATTCCAGCCGACGCGTTTGCCTACCATCCGACGGTGGCTGATTCCGTGGCCTCCACAGCGGCGGCCGGGGTGGCTAAACCGAGTGGGGCGATTGCCATGGAACCAACGCCTGAGGCATCCCTTGTGGGAAAGCAGGTGCCGGAGCTAGAAGCCAGAGATACCGATTACGAGCCCGTCCCGCTGGCTCGGATCACGAAAGGGAAGGCCACGATCTTGACCCTGTGGGCGACGTGGTGCGCTCCCTGTGTGGCGGAGCTTCCGACATTTCAAGAGCTTGTGGATCGACACCCTGGTGAGTTGCAGGTGGTTGCGGTCGCCATCCAGGACGCCCGGCTGAATGTGCTCAGCTTCATCAAGAAGCACCCCGAATACAAATTCATCTTCCTGACGGATCCTGATCTGGAAGACAGCAACTCGGCGATTTCGAGGTTCTTTGTTGGGGAGGGCGTCCCCCGAAGCGCCCTGATCGATCCGAAGGGTGTAATCGTGGAATACCACCTGGGCTCCTTCGAGAATAAGGCGGATGAACTCAAGGAGAAAGTCGACAAGTGGATAACCCAGTTGAAGACCGCTCGTTGATTCGCCAGTTGAAAGCGGGCGGCGATTCGCGACGGTGACCTCGACCAGGAGATCGCCAACGACTGGTTTGCGGTGGATCAGGAACAAAGGCAACAACTCGACCGCCCCGAAAAGCCGCCACGCGTTCGCGGCGCCAAAGAGGCGAAATCTACGTCACTGCGCTCGACCCGGCGGTAGGGTACGAGATCCAGAAGACCAGGCCGCCCGCAACGCCGGCTGGAGACCGCCGTCTTAGAGCGCCAGGAATCTTCTCCCCTATAATTGAATTTAGTCCACATCCACAAGGAATCTCCGTGACAGGTCACGAAATCAGACAGCGCTTTCTCGACTTCTTTGCCGCCCGTGGCCACGTGGTGGTGCGCAGCTCTTCGCTGGTTCCGGCCAATGACCCGACGCTGCTGTTTACCAACGCGGGCATGAACCAGTTCAAGGACACGTTTCTCGGGCTGGAGAAGCGCGATTATTCGCGCGCCGCGAGCTCGCAGAAGTGCGTGCGGGCGGGCGGAAAGCACAACGACCTGGAGAACGTCGGCTACACCCGTCGCCACCACACCTTCTTCGAGATGCTCGGGAACTTTTCGTTTGGCGATTACTTCAAGGCGGACGCCATCCGGTTCGCCTGGGACCTGATCATCAAGGACTACGGCCTGCCGAAAGACAAGCTGTACGTCACGGTGTTTCGCGAGGACGATGAAGCCGAGGAGCTGTGGCAGAAAGTGGCGGGCGTCCCCAAGAGCCGCATCTTCCGGCTGGACGAGAAAGACAATTTCTGGCAGATGGGCGAGACCGGTCCGTGCGGGCCGTGCTCGGAGATCCATTACGACCTGGGCGTGGAAGCGGCCGAGCCGGGCCGCGAGGGCGAAGCCTTTCCGAGCGATGCGGGCGGGCGCTTCGTCGAAATCTGGAACCTGGTGTTCATGCAGTTCGACCGCGATGCCACCGGCAGGCTGACGCCGCTGCCGCGGCCGTCGATCGATACGGGAATGGGTCTGGAGCGCATTGCCGCCGTGTTGCAAGGCAAGATCTCCAACTACGATGCGGACCTCATCCGGCCGATCATTCTTGCGGCGGCCGATTTGTGCGGGCTTACGGCGGGTTCGGATGCACGGGTCGACACGGCATTGCGGATTGCGGCGGACCATGCGCGCGCGGCCGCGTTTCTGGTGCACGACGGCGTGCTGCCGGCCAACGATGGGCGCGGCTATGTGCTGCGCAAAATCATGCGGCGCGCCATGCGCAACATCCGCATGGTGGGGATGGAGGAGCCCTTCCTTTACAAATTGACGGGATTTGTCGCGGAGCTGATGCAGGGCCCCTATCCGGAGATGATCGAGAGCGTGCAGCGCGTGGCGCGGGTGGTGAAAGACGAGGAGCACCGCTACGCCACCACCTTCCTGACGGCGGAAAAGGAATTCAACCGCGCGGCGACGGTCGCGACGGATCACACGATTTCGGGCCCGGTGTCATTCAAGCTGTACGATACTTTCGGGCTGGCGCTCGACGAACAGGAAGACATGGCCCGGGAGTGCGGCCTGACGATCGATCGCGAAGGCTTCGAACGGGAGATGCGGCAGCAGCGGGAGCGTGCCCGCGCGAGCTGGAAAGGCGCGGAGAAAGGCGCGGTGGCGCCGGCATACCAGAAGCTGCTGGAGCAGGGGCGCACGAAGTTTCTGGATACCGGGATGGAAGCGGCTGCGCGCGCGATCGGGTTGCTGGTGGAGAAAGAGTTGGTGAACGAAGTTGCGGCGGGCGCGCATGCGGAGGTGGTGTTCGACCAGACCCCGTTCTATGCGGAATCGGGCGGGCAAGTGGGCGACCGCGGAGCGCTGTATTCAGCGCAGGGCGACAAAGTGGCGGATGTAGAGAGCGTGTTTCCGGGCGTGCCGGGTTTGACGGTGCATCGCGTGCTGACGGCAGCGGCGCTGCGCGTGGGCGACGTGCTGCGCGGCGAAGTGGCGGCGCCGCTGCGCGACGCCACGCGGCGCAATCATACGGCCACGCACTTGTTGCACGCCTCGCTGCGGCAGGTATTGGGGACGCACGTCAAGCAGGCGGGCAGCGTGGTCGAGCCGGGGCGTCTGCGCTTCGACTTTACGCATTACGCGGCCATGGACCGCGCGGAGTTGGAAGAAGTGGAACGCCTCATGAACGAACAGATTCTGCGCAATACCGGCGTGGAAACGGACGTGCTGCCGCTGGAAAAAGCCATTGCCACGGGCGCCATGGCGCTGTTCGGCGAGAAATACGGCGAGCAGGTGCGCGTGGTGACGGTGCCGGGCTTCAGCCGGGAACTGTGCGGTGGCACGCACGTGGGACGCACCGGCGATATCGGCGTATGCAAGATCGTGTACGAAGGCAGCATTTCGGCGGGCGTGCGCAGGATTGAAGCCATCACGGGCGAAGCGGCGCTGCGGCAATACCAGGAATCGAGCGGCGCGCTGCGGCGGATTGCGGAGATGTTGCGGGCGCCGGAGCCGGAGCTCGTCGAACACGTGGAAAAGCTGCTGGCGGCCGAGCGCGGGCTGGCCAGGCAAGTGGAGCAGTTGAAGGAGAAGGTGGCGCAAGCGGCCACGGGGGGCCTGGAGGCGCAGGCGCGCACCGTGAAAGAGGTGCGCGTGCTGGCGGCGCGGGTGGACGGCATGGACCGGCAGCAGATGCGGTCGCTGGCGGATTCGCTGCGCAACAAGTGGAAGAGCGCGGTGGTGGTGCTGGCCTCGGCCGGCGACGATGGCGTGGCGATTGTGGCGGCCGTGACGAAAGATCTGACGGGCAAGGTGCAGGCCGGCAAGCTGGTGAGCGCCGTGGCGGCGGCTACCGGCGGCAAAGGCGGTGGGCGTCCCGATATGGCGGAAGGCGGCGGCAAGGATGCGAGTGCGTTGGATGGGGCGCTCGAAGCGGCGTACGTTGACATCGAGAGCAAGCTGTGAGAGCGAGTGGGGCAGACCCCCTGGTCTGCGCGGGACGCCCTCGTCCCGCCGCCGGGACCACAAGCGAGCGCAGGCCGACGGGGGCGTCGGCAGACCAGGGGGTCTGCCCCACATGACCGAATCCTGCGACGCGGTGGTGGTGGGAGCCGGGCCGACGGGCCTGGCCTGCGGCATCGAACTCAATAAGCGTGGTGTGAAGACGGTGCTATTGGAGAAGGGTTGCGTCGTCAACTCGCTCTACAACTATCCGACCCACATGACCTTCTTCACCACGCCGGAGCTGCTGGAGATCGGCGACCTCCCGATGACCAGTCTGAATGAAAAGCCCAACCGTACCGAAGCGCTGAAATATTATCGCCGCGTGGCGGAGCATTACAAACTGGATATCAGGCAATACGAGCGCGTGGAACGCATCGCGGGCACTGACAATGCCTTCCAGGTTTTCTCCACCGACCGGCTGGGATGCGCGCACATTTACCAGGCGCGCAAGCTGGTGCTGGCAACGGGCTATTACGATGTCCCGAATCTGCTAAACGTCCCGGGCGAAGAGCTCGACAAGGTGCTGCACTATTATAAGGAAGCGCATCCGTATTACAACCACGATGTAGCGGTGATCGGGGCGAAGAATTCGGCGGCCATTGCGGCCCTGGAGCTGTGGTGGACGGGCGCGCGAGTCACACTGATCCATCGCGGCGCGGGGATTTCGGACAGTGTGAAGTATTGGATCCGCCCGAACATCGAGAACCGCATCAAGAACGGTGAGATCGCGGCTTACTTTCATTCACACGTCACCGAAATCCGGCAGGATTCTATTCGTGTTGAGACGCCGCAAGGCGAAGTCACGCTGAAGAACGATTTCGTATTCGCGCTCATCGGCTACCGCCCCGATCTGGAATTCCTGAACTCGGTGGGCATTACGCTCGAGCCCCAAACCCAGCGCCCGCGCACCAATCCCGAAACGCTGGAGAGCGAATGTCCCGGCGTCTACCTGGCCGGCGTGATCGTGGCCGGCATGCACACCAACGAGATCTTCATCGAAAACGGCCGCCTGCATGGACGGCTGATTGCGGAGTCGATCGCGGCCAGGCTCTGAGCCCCGAGCCTTGCGGGGCAATACGCTGGTTGCAGCCGGAAATTCCGGCTTACTGGACGGCTTTCATTCGATGTCGCTCTTACGCCGTGCCGCCCAGGGGAGCTTGCCATCGGAACAGAAAGAAGTGGTGACCGCAAAGCGAGCACCGGTAGGGTTTAAGGAGCCAGTGGATGGCTCTCTCAGTGGCGTTGCGGACGCCCACACCTCTAAACTCGATGGATTTGCAATGGGGACAGCGTGTGGAGGACGGTCGTACGGCGGCGCGGGTCATGGCTCTACGTCAGCTTTCGCCGTACTGTCGGCGGCAGGGGCGGCGTCATTTCGGATTGGCGGCGTGGAGTAAAGTGCCTGCGGTCCATTGCGAGGGCGGCTCGCCTCCCGCGCCGCCCTGACTTGCTCGGGTGTTCTCAGGTCGGGCTCCGACAGCCTGACTCGCTCTCTGGCGCGCGATACCTGGCGCTTGTGCCGCTTTAGGATTCTCTTGTTCATCCGTGTCCTTCACTTGCCCGCCGTCGTAGCACCTATTCTTCCACTTCCTCCACAACCTCGCAGACCATGGCCTCGGTGGTGAGCATGAGAGAGGCGATGGAAGCGGCATTCTGCAAAGCCGTGCGAGTTACCTTGGTGGGATCGATTACGCCGGCCTTGACCAGGTCTTCGTACTGTTCGGTGGAAGCGTTGTAGCCGAAGTTAGGATTCTGGTCACTCTTGATTTTCTCGACCACCACGGCGCCCTCGGTCCCGCAATTCAGCACGATCTGCCGCGCCGGCTCCTCGCAGGCGCGACGCACGATGGTGACGCCGAACTGCTCGTCGCCCTCGAGCTTGAGCTTTTGTAGCGCGACCGAAGCTCGCAGCAAGGCAACGCCTCCGCCCGGCACGATGCCTTCCTCCACCGCCGCGCGCGTGGCATGCAGGGCGTCCTCCACGCGGGCCTTCTTTTCCTTCATCTCGGTCTCCGTCGCCGCGCCGACTTTGACGATCGACACGCCGCCGGCCAGCTTCGCCAGCCGCTCTTGCAGTTTCTCGCGATCATAGTCCGAGGTGGTCTCTTCCACCTGGGTCCGGAGTTGCTTGATCCGGCCCGCGATATCCTTCTGCGATCCGGCGCCGTCGATGATGGTGGTGTTGTCCTTATCCACCGTAACGCGCTTGGCGCGGCCCAGGTCCTCCAGCTTGACGCCTTCCAACTTAGTGCCGGTCTCTTCCATGACGGCCTTGCCGCCCGTGAGGATCGAAATATCTTCCAGCATCGCCTTGCGGCGGTCGCCGAAGCCGGGGGCCTTTACGGCGCAAGCATTCAGCGTGCCGCGCAGCTTGTTGACCACCAGCGTGGCCAGGGCTTCGCCTTCCACGTCCTCGGCGATAATCAGCAGCGGCTTGCCCGCGCGCGCGATTTGCTCGAGAATCGGCAGCAGGTCCTTCATGTTACCGATCTTCTTATCGTGAATCAGTATGTAAGGATCCTCGAAAACGCACTCCATGCGTTCGGCGTCGCTCACAAAGTAGGGTGAGAGGTAGCCGCGATCGAATTGCATGCCGTCCACGGTCTGCAACTCGGTGGTCATGGTCTTGGATTCCTCGACCGTGATCACGCCGTCCTTGCCCACCTTCTTCATGGCCTCGGCAATGATGTTGCCGATAGTCGAGTCGCTGTTGGCGGAAATGCTGCCCACCTGGGCGATCATATCGCCGGAGACGGGCGTAGAGAGCTTCTTGACTTCCTCGACCGCCATTTCCACGGCCTTGTCGATGCCGCGCTTTATGGCCATCGGATTGGCTCCCGAAGTGACCGCTTTGACGCCCTCGCGGTAAATGGCCTGGGCCAAAATCGTGGCCGTGGTGGTACCGTCGCCGGCAACGTCGGAGGTTTTCGACGCCACTTCGCGCACCATCTGGGCGCCCATGTTTTCAAGCGGGTCCTTCAGCTCGATCTCTTTCGCCACCGTCACACCATCTTTGGTGATGGTCGGTCCGCCGTATTTCTTCTCTAGAACGACGTTGCGCCCCCTGGGGCCCAGGGTCACCTTCACCGCGTCGGCAAGTTGGTTGACGCCGCGCAGGATCGCTTGCCGGGAATGCTCGCTATAAACAATCTGTTTTGCCATGGATGTTTTCCTTATGAGTGGAATGTGTATTAGGTGGCTTTTTTGGCGGTTTCGGCGCCCGAATCCAAAATGCCGAGAACGTCGTCCTCGCGCATGATGATGTACTCGGTGCCAACCACCTTGGTTTCGGTACCGGAGTATTTTCCAAATAAGACGCGGTCGCC
>JBEKQS010000035.1:0-28115 GCA_049519475.1 Bryobacteraceae bacterium
AACGACCAGGCGCTACTTCCCGCGCAATCGCTAGGTGTACTGATTGCCCAGGTTGTGGATGCGCGCGGCAACGCCGTCCAGAGCGTCACCGTAACCTGGTCCCCCAACCCGGCCGGAGCGGTGTCACTGTCGAACACCAGCTACACCACGGACAGCAACGGCGAAGTTTCCACGCTGGCCAACTTATCCGGCGCCGCGGCCGGCAACGTCGATATCACCGTGGCGCTTACCGGCAACTCCGCCATCAGCGCCACCTTCACCGAAACCGCTATCGTCCCTATTAAGAGCCTCCAGAAGATCTCCGGCGACTTGCAGAGCGCGATTGCCGGCACAGCCTTCGCGAAGCCGCTGGTGGTTCAGGTCAACGGCAACAATAGCCCCCTCACGAATTATTCGGTGCAATTCTCCATCTCCGGACCCGGCATTCTGTCTTCGCCCACCACCGTTGCAACCAACAATAGCGGGCAAGCGCAGATCACCGTCACCGCCGGCAGCGCTACCGGCACGGTTCTGGTGACAGCCAGCGTTGCTGGATTCTCCCAGACCTTCACCCTGACGGTGTTGCCCACCGGCCCGGCGCCCAACGGCATCACCATAGTCTCCGGCAACCCGCAGACCGCCGTCACCAGCACCAACTTCCCGGCGCCTTTGATCGTGCAGGTGAATAGCAGCGCCGGCCCGGTGGGCAATTACACGGTGACATTCTCATCGAGCGCACTGGTGAGCCTCTCCGCCTCCTCCGGTACGACCAACAGCGCCGGGCAAACCTCGGTCACCGCAACGGCCGGTTCGGTCACCGGTGCGGCCACCGTGACGGCCTCCATACCGGGCTACTCCGTCACCTTCAACCTTACCGTCAGCCCCCCGGGTCCGACCCTCACCGCGGCCAGCTTTGCCAATGCAGCCAGCGGACAGGCAGGCTTCATCTCGCCGTGCGGCATCGCCACCATTACGGCCGCGGGCCTCGATCCCAACGGAGCCGCCAGTCTTTTCCCGGCCCCGGTTTTCGGGCCTCTGCCAACCTCGATGAACGGAATCTCGGTCGACTTTAACAACATCTTCGCGCCCATTTACAGCGCCACGCTGGTCAACGGGCAGCCGCAACTGATGGTGCAGGTGCCGTGCGAAGTCACGCCCGCCGCCAGCGTTCCGGTGACGGTCAACGTCGGGGCCGGTTCCTCCTCGGTCAACGTGCCGGTCCTCGCCGCCGCGCCGGGAATCTTCCAGATCCCGTACTCGGACGGCGCGTTGCGCGCGGTGGCTCTGCGCTCCGACGGGAGCTTCGTTTCTTTAAGCAACCCGGGGCGCCGCGGTGAAACCGTGCGCGTCTACGTGACCGGCCTCGGTCCAACCGTTCCCTTCGTGGGAACCGGCCAGGTGGATAACCCCGGCGCCGACCTGATCGGCGCCGATGCCGTCGCTACAGGCACGGTGATTGTCGGGATCAGCGGGTCCGGCGGTGTCACGGTGACCAGTGCACGCATTGGCGCCAACATGATCGGCGTCTTCGAAGTGGCGTTCATCGTCCCGGCGAATGCCCCTCAGGGCAACAATATCGCCTTCTCGGTGGGCGTCGTCCCTGCTGGATCCAGCAACGCCGTTAATAGCGTGACCAGCACAATACCCGTTCAGTAGGGGTTTCCTTTCTCCGGGGGCTGGTCCGCCAGCCCCCATCACTTTCGTTTTTCCTTCGCCCTCAAATCTATATATAGTGTGTTTCCCGATCAGTGTAGATCGGGTGGTATCGATGTAACTCCGTCCCTATCAGTAAGATCCTGCAATTTCCTCTTGCAAAACACTAGATGCCGTGGCACTATTGGTAGTGGCCGATAGTGGATATAAACGGGATTAATTGTGGAAGTACTGGGTCAACAACTGCTGATGGTCGAGCCGCCACGGGGCATGTATCCCGGACGGCTGGACGATAAAGGTCGCGTCAAGCTGCCGGCGACCTTCCAGCAGTATTTTTCCGTCCTGAAGGAAAAGAAGCTCTTTGTCACCAGCCTGGACCGCCGCACGGCGCAAATATACCCCATCGAAGTGTGGCGCACCAACGAAAAGTTTTTCGAATCGTATCGCGATAACGTAAAGCTGGCCCGCAACATCGCGTTCAACGCGAACGACCTGGGCGCCGAAGCTGAAATGGACAGCCAGGGCAGAGTGCTCTTCTCGCCCGAGTTGCGGCGCGAGCTCGGGATTGAGAATCAGCCGGTGCGGCTCATGGCATACCGCGGCCGCATCGAAGTGCTCAGCGAAAAGATTTACGAAGAACGCAAGCGCGAAGCGGCGCAGGTTTCGAGCGACGACCTGGCGCTGCTCGAAGCCGCGGGGCTGAACTGATGGCATATGCACTTTCCAGTCATGGCCGCCGAAGCGATGGAACTGCTGGCGGCGAGGCCCGACGGAATCTATCTGGACGCGACCACCGGATTAGGCGGGCACACGGCGCTGATCGCGCAGCGTCTGACCACGGGTTTGGTGATCGCGAACGATCGCGATGCGGATTCTCTGGAGATGGCGCGCCGCAACACGGCCGAGTGGGCCGGACGGATCCGGTATCACCATGGATCGTTCGAGGACCTGCCATCGGCGTTGGAGCGGAACGGGCTAAACAAGATCGATGGCCTGCTGGCGGACCTGGGTGTGAGCCGGTATCAGCTCACCACGCCGGAGCGTGGCTTTTCATTTTTGGCGGATGGGCCGCTGGACATGCGGATGGATCGAACCACTGGCATGCCGGCGGCCGATTTGGTCAATTACAGCGCCGAAAAGGCGCTCGCCGACCTGATCTTTCAGCTAGGCGAAGAAAGGAGGGCGCGGAAGATAGCCAGAGCAATCGTCCGAGCACGGCCCATACGGAGCACACTGCATCTGGCCGATGTAGTGGAGCGGGCCGTGCCCAGGACGGGCCGTTTGCATCCCGCCACGAAAACATTCATGGCGTTGCGAATGGCGGTGAACGATGAACCAGGCCAGTTGGACCGGCTGCTGGAAAGCGGCCCCGGCCTGTTGCGCAGCGGCGGGCGTATGGTGGTCATCGCATTCATGTCCATTGACGACCGAAAAGTGAAAGAGAAATTCAGGGAGCTGGGACGCCAGGCGCGGGCGGCCATTTTGACCAAGCATCCGCTTCAGCCGAGCGCGGAAGAGATTGCGCAAAACGCGCCGTCGCGCAGCGCCAAGTTGCGCGCCGTCGAGATGAACTAGAGAGGTGACAAACAGCCATGGCAACGGTGCCACAGTTTTTCCGAAGAACGGCAATAGCGGCGGGTGCGGAGGCCCCCGTCACCCGGCCGGAAAGCGCGCGAACGGAACGGGACCCGTTCCTGTTGCGCACGCTTCCGCACGAAGACGTCTTTTTCTATTGCAAGAAAGTCGACAATTCGCGGCTGGTGCGCGAAGCCGACCCGGAATCGCGCGGCAAATGCTGGTCTGCCATCGGCGCGGCAGGTCTGGCGCTGGCGCTGCTCACCGGGGTTCTGGCGCCCGGCGCGGCCAGCACGCTGGACGGTTACCGCATCGAAGTCCTGCGCGCCGAAGCACACCGCCTGACCGATGAGCGCCGCGCGCTGGAACTACAGCAAGCCGAGCTCCTCAGCCCCGAGCGGCTGGAAAAACTGGCGCAGAAGCAGAACCTCGTGACCCCTTCGTCGAGCCAGGTTGTGCATCTCGACAGCCAGTCCGACAGCGCGGTCGCGATGGTGAAAAAGTAAGCGAAGGAGGAGCGTGACACGGTCACGCGGCGCGGCATGGTGGATCGACGTCTCACATGGGTGGCCGGTCTTGTCTTCGTGTGGGGCGCGGCTATCTTTTACAACCTGATCAAACTTCAGATCGTCCATCACCAGGACTACGTCCAAAAGGCCCGGGCCCGCCAGGAGCACCTCATCCAGATTCCGGCTGCCCGCGGCCCCATCCTGGACCGCACCGGCCGCCCGCTGGCCATGAGCCTGAGCACGCAATCCGTGACAGTCGATCCGCTGAAGCTGCCCGACCTCAAGCTCAATTCCAGCCTGCTGGCCAACCAACTGCACCTCGATCGGGCCGAACTCTACAGCCGCATCAAAGCGACCTTTGACAGTCACCGCGGCTTTCTGTGGGTCAAGCGCGACATCACGCCGCAGGAGGCCCAGAACCTCAGCGGCCTGAACCTGGATTGGATCCACATCCAGAGCGAGAGCCATCGCCACTATCCCAAGGGCACGCTGGCGGCGCACGTCCTGGGCGGCGTGGATTTTGCGGAGTCCGGCAACGCCGGCATCGAGAAAGTGCTCGATGCGGAGCTTCGCGGCGAGCGAAGCCAGGCCCGGCTGCTCACCGACGCCCGCCACCGCGGCATCGACCAGCAACTGGCCAGCGAGGGGCGCGCCGGAGCCACCATCACTCTGACCATCGACGAGCGGCTGCAATTCGTCGCGGAACGCGAGATTGCGGCAGCGGTTGAGGCGCACAACGCGGTCAGCGGCAGCGTGGTCGTGATGAATCCGTACGATGGGCAGGTTCTGGCGCTGGCCAGTTACCCCACTTACGATCCCAACGAACCTCCCGCGTCGGTGAACGATCGCGGCCGCGAGAACCACGCTGCCGGCGTTTCCTTCGAGCCCGGCTCGGTATTCAAGGTGATCACGCTTTCCGCCGCGCTCGAGACCACGTCCTTGGGTCCGGAGAGCATGATCAACTGCCATGGCGGCGTGCTCACGCTGTTCACGCGGACGATTCACGATTCGCACGGCGGCATGGGCATCGTCCCCATGCGCGAGGTGCTGGCGCATTCGAGCAACATCGGGGCCATCGAAATCGGCCTGCAGGTGGGCCGCGAGCACATGTACGACTATGTGCGCCGCTTCGGCTTCGGCCAAAAGACGGGAATCACGCTGCCCGGAGAAGACCGGGGCCGTCTGCGCCGGCTCCCGCTATGGGGCGCCACATCGCTGGCTTCGATTTCCATGGGACAAGAGATCAGCGTCACCACGCTGCAACTGGCGCAGGCCGCGTCGGTGGTGGCCAACGGCGGGCTGCTGGTGAGGCCGCGGCTGGTGCTGAAGAACGCGGGCCAGGCAACTTCGCCCGCGCCGCCGGCGCGCGTCATCCAGCCGGAAACCGCCATCAAGATGCGGCAGATGATGGAAGGCGTGGTGCTTGAAGGCACGGGGAAGGGCGCCAGGCTGGAGGGCTACACGGCGGGCGGCAAGACCGGCTCCGCGCAGATCTACGATTACGCCGGGCACCGCTATACGCACACTTACAACGGATCGTTCATGGGCTTCGCACCGCTGACGAATCCCGCGGTGGTAGTGGTGGTGACGCTCAATGGCACGCACGGGCAGGCCGGTTTTGGCGGCGCCGCGGCGGCCCCGGTGTTCCGCGCGGTCGCGACCGAAGCGCTGCGCATCCTGGATGTTCCCAAGGACCTGCCCGATGTACAGCGGGCTACCCCAACGCTGATTGCGAAAAACGAAGCGATCGACGATCTGGCTATCGCCGACCTGGGCTCGAAGCAGCCCAACATCCTGGAAGATTCCGACGAGGGGGATGGCGCCGCGGCGGCAGCGCCCGCACAGGCGGCTGCCAGGCCCGCGGCGCCCGCTCCGGCGCAATCCGCGGTTCCCAACTTCCGGGGAATGTCCCTCCGGGCGGTCCTGGCGGAAGCGGCGGCTCGAGGACTGACGGTTCAACCCGACGGCAGCGGCATCGCCCGCGTGCAAGATCCGCCGGCGGGCGCCGTCCTGCACGCAGGAGAACGCATTCGCGTACAGTTTGCACGATGACTACGGGCGAGATACTCTCGGGCGTTCGGCTGAAACGGCCCCTCGCGCCCGAACTTGCCTCCCGGGCGGTCGCCGGCCTGGCGTATGATTCCCGGCGCGTTGAGCCCGCCTATCTGTTCTTCGCATTCCCCGGCAGCCGCACCGACGGCCGCCGCTTCGCCAAGGATGCGCTGGCCCGCGGCGCCGCCGCCGTGGTTTCCGAATCGGAAGCGCCGCAGGGTGTCTCGCCGTGGATTGCCGTGGAGCACGGCCGCCAGGCCCTGGCGATTGCCTCCCGCAGGTTTTTCGGACGCCCCGATGAGCACATCGGGCTCACCGGCATCACCGGCACCAACGGCAAAACCACCACTTCGTACCTGCTCGATTCCATCCTCCGCGCCGCCGGCCACACCACCGCGCTGGTCGGCACCATCGAATATCACCTGGCCGGGCGCGTGCTTCCGGCGGTCAACACCACGCCCGAATCGCTCGAACTGGTGAAGCTGTTCGCGGACCTGCGGCAGGCCGGCGGCACGCACGCCACCCTGGAGGTTTCGTCGCACGCGCTCTCGCTCGGCCGCGTCTACGCGTTTCACTTTCATACCGCCGTGTTTACCAACCTGACGCGCGATCATCTGGATTTTCACGGCACCATGGAAGCTTACTTCGCCGCCAAGCAGATGTTGTTCGCCGGCGCCGGCGCGCCCCCGCCGCCGTTCGCCGTGTTGAATCGCGACGACGAATACGCCCGCCGCATTCGCCTTCACCCGAAAACCGAAGTCTTCTGGTATGGCCTTGGCGCGGACGCCAGCCTGCGCGCGCAACACGTCTCGTCCGGCTTTCAGGGCCTGCGTTTTGACGTGCATTTCGGCAAGCTGCGTTTCGCGGTGGAATCGCCGCTCATCGGAAAAATCAACGTATACAATATTCTGGCGGCCTGCGGAGCCGGCCTTTCCTACGGCATCCCGCCGGAGACCGTGGCGCGCGGCATCGCCGATCTCGCCGCCGTTCCCGGCCGCTTCGAGCGCGTCGACCAAGGCCAGCCTTTTGTTGTGGTGGTGGATTACGCTCACACCGACGACGCGCTGCGCAACGTCATCGCGGTGGCCCGCGGCCTCAATCCCAAACGTATCATCACCCTGTTCGGATGCGGTGGCGACCGCGACCGCGCCAAGCGCCCCCTCATGGGCTATGCCGCCGCGGAAGGCAGCGATTTCGTGGTCCTCACCAGCGACAACCCGCGCTCCGAAGATCCCCTGGCGATCATGAACGACGCCCTGGTGGGGATCCGCCGCACCGACGTCGCTCACGTCATTGAGCCCGACCGCGCCGCCGCCATCGCGCGCGCCCTCGAGGAGGCTCGGGAAGGCGACCTCGTCATCCTCGCCGGCAAGGGCCACGAGCCGTACCAGGTTCTGAAGGATCGCACCATCCCGTTCGACGATCGGGCGGTGGCGAGAGAAGTGCTGAAGGGTTATGGGTACGCTAAGACGTCGTGAACCATGACCCTGAATTTACAAGAGGTTGCGCGCGCCATGCGGGCCGCCGGGCGCGCGGCGGACATCCCGGTTTCCGGCTGGAGCGTGGACACCCGGACACAAGATCCCGGCGATGTGTATTTTGCGCTCCGCGGGCCCAACCACGATGGCCACGCTTTTCTGGCGACGGCGGCGGAGAAGGGCGCGTCCGCGGTGGTGGTGGACCGGATGCGAGCCGCGACCGTAAGGGAGCGGTTTCCCGGAGAAGAACAAGATCAGCCGGTCTACCAGCTCGTGGTGAGCGATACCTTGCGCGCCCTGCAGGAGTTGGGCGCCTGGGCGCGGCGCCAATGGGGCCGGACGGTGATTGGGGTAACGGGCAGCGCGGGCAAGACCACAACCAAGGACGCTATCGCGCATCTGCTCGAAGCGGAGTTTCCGGTGGGACGAACGGTGGGTAATTTCAATAATCACGTGGGCGTGCCGATCTCCATTCTCCGGCTGCCGGACGGCTGCCGCGCCGCCGTTCTCGAAATGGGAATGAACCACGCCGGCGAGATTCGCGATCTGGCCGCCATGGCCGCGCCGCAGATCGGCGTGGTGACCAACATCGGTTACGCCCACGTCGAGTTCTTCGATTCCATCGAAGGGGTGGCCGCCGCCAAACGCGAGCTTATCGAAGCGCTGCCGGCCGATGGCGTCGCGGTGCTGAACGCCGATGACGCCTGGGTGGCCCGCTTCCGCGAAGTCCACCCCGGCCGGTCCGTCAGTTTCGGTTTTGCCGCGAGCGCCGACGTGCGCGCCGAAGCCGCGGAATTCAGCCCCGCCGGCTGCCGCTTTCGCGCCTGCGGCGTGGACTACCAAACCGGCCTGGCGGGCCGCCACGCCGTGATGAACCTGCTGGCCGCCATTGCGGTAGCGCGCGAATTCGGCATCGCGCCCGGGCGCCTGCGTGAGCCCGTCCGCACCTTCGCCATCGGCAAGATGCGCGGCGAAAAGACCGAGCACAACGGCATCGTGATCTGGAACGACTGTTATAATTCAAACCCCGAGGCCGCCCGGTCGATGATCGACGTGCTCGGCGCGACACCCGCCGCTCACCGCATCGCCGTGCTCGGAGAAATGCTCGAACTGGGCCACGCCTCGGACCACCTGCACCGCGCCGTGGGCCAATATGCGGCCGGGCATGGAGTGGATCTGCTGATTGCGGTACGCGGCCACGCCCGCGCCATGGTGGAAGCCGCCGTGGCCGCCGGGCTTCCCTCTTCTTCCGCCCATTTCTTCGAAGACTCCGCCGAGGCCGGGGACTTCGCGCGCCGGGCCGCCCACCCTGGCGACGCCGTCTTGTTCAAGGGTTCGCGAGGCGTGCACGTAGAGCGCGCTCTGGAAAGGTTTCTGGTGTAATGGATGATCTCGGAAGTTCGCTCACTGATCGAAAACCGCTTGCTGACGCGCGCGGCTCCGATCGGAGCCGCGACCGTGAGGGAGCGGTCTTCGCGGAGCACGAGAGTGTATTGATGAAACGGTGCAATTAATCCACCATGCTCTACTACCTCCTCTACGAACAGCTTTACCGATTCGCCAGCCCGCTCCGCGTCTTCCGCTACACCACGTTCCGCACGGCCTTCGCCAGCCTTACGGCGCTGTTCCTGTGCATCGCGCTGGGCCCGTGGCTCATCGCCAAGCTGCGCGAGTTCCAGATTGGCCAGTACATCCGCGCGGAGGGCCCCGAATCGCATCAAAAAAAGGCCGGCACTCCCACCATGGGCGGCGTGCTCATCATCATCTCGATTGTCATCCCCACCCTGCTGTGGGCCGACCTTCGCTACCCCTACGTGTGGATCGCCATCACCGCGCTGGTGGGCTTCGGGTGGATTGGTTTCCTCGACGACTATGCCAAGGTGACCAAGCGCCGCAACCTCGGCCTCACGGCCACGCGCAAGCTCATTTACCAGTTCGCGACGGGCTTCGCCCTGGCGGCGGCGCTGCTGGTGATGCGCGCCCACGGCGATTTTTCCACCGCCATGAACATTCCGTTTTTCAAGCAATACCAGCCCACTCTGCTCATCGAGCCCTGGCTACACAGCCCGTGGACGTATGCCCTGGGCGCCGCGCCGTTCTGCATCTTCGTTTGCCTGGTGGTGGTCTTCACGTCCAACGCGGTCAACCTCACCGACGGCCTCGACGGCCTCGCCATTGGCCTGATGGTGGTCTCCTCCGGTGCGCTCACCATGCTGGCTTATGCCGGCGGCCACGCGCAGCTCGCCGAATACCTGCAGCTTGCGCGCAACCCGCGCACCTCCGAACTCACCATCTTCTGCGGTTCCATGACCGGAGCCAGTCTGGGCTTCCTCTGGTACAACGCGCACCCCGCGGAGATCTTCATGGGAGACGTCGGCTCGCTCGGTTTGGGCGGAGCGCTGGCGGTGGTGGCCGTGCTCATCAAGCAGGAAGTGCTGCTGCTGTTCATCGGCGGCGTCTTCGTGCTGGAGGCCGTCTCGGTGATCCTCCAGGTGGGCAGTTACAAATTGCGGGGCGGCAAACGCATTTTCAGGATGGCGCCGTTGCACCATCACTTCGAGAAAATCGGCTGGACCGAATCGAAAATCATCGTGCGCTTCTGGATCGCCGGCCTGGTGCTGGCCCTGCTCGCGCTCTCGACGTTGAAATTGAGATAGACATGGATTGGAACGGCACAAAAGCGCTGGTGGTCGGGCTGAAGAAATCCGGGATGGCATCCGCCGAGTTGCTGGTGCGCCATGGCGCGCGTGTGCGCGTCACGGATCTCAAGGGCCTCGATCAGCTTCCCGGAGGGGTTGAGCTGGTTTCCCGGCTCGGCATTTCCTTCCAAAAGCAAACTCCCGAAGTCTTCGAAGACTGCGACCTGATCGTTCTTTCGCCCGACGTGCCCGCCGATCTCGCGCCGCTGGTGGAAGCCCGCCGCCGCGGCGTGCGCGTCATCGGCGAAGTGGAGTTGGCCGCGCCGTTCCTGGAGGGCCAGACCATCGGCATCACCGGCTCCAACGGCAAGACCACCACCACCAGCCTTATCGGTCACATCCTGCGGGAAGCCGGCGTGCCCGCGCAGGTGGGCGGCAACATCGGCACGCCGGTCACCGCCATGGTGGAAAGCTCCCGTCCCGGCCAGTGGAATGTGCTGGAACTTTCCAGCTTCCAGCTCGAGACCATTTCCGAATTCCGCGCGCACATCGGCCTGGCCCTCAACGTCACGCAGAATCACCTGGACCGCCATCGCACTTTTGAGAATTATGCCGCCGCCAAGGGCCGGCTGTTCGAAACGCAGACCCGCGGCGACTACGCCATCCTCAACGCCGGCGATCCGGTGTGCGCCGCGTACGCCGGGCGCACCGCCGCGCAAGTGGAGTGGTTCAGCGGCAAGGGCAAAGTCTCTTGCGGCGCGGGCCTGTGCTCGGACAAGCTGGTGCTCGACGGCAAATTGCTGATGACGGCCGGAGAGATCCCCATTCGCGGCCGGCACAACGTCGAGAATGTGCTGGCGGCCTCGGTGGCCGCCGCGCGGGCCGGGGTGGACGGCGACTCCATCGCCGCGGCTGTCCGCACGTTCCATGCCGTGGAGCACCGCCTCGAATTCGTGCGCACCGCCGGCGGCATCGATTTCTACAACGATTCCAAGGCCACCAGCGTCGACGCCACTCTCAAAGCCATCGACGCGTTTCCGGGCGGCCTCTGGGTGATCCTCGGCGGCAAAGACAAGGGCCTCGATTACGCCGCCCTGCGCGCGCCGCTGGCCGCCCGCGCGCACGCCGCGCTGCTGGTGGGCGCCGCCGCGCCGAAGATCGCCGCCCAGTTGCAGGGCGCCGTTCCGCTTGTCGATTCCCAAACCATTCAAGCGGCGCTCGCCTACGCCTACGCCCAGGGCCACGCCGGCGACACTGTCCTGCTGGCGCCCGCCTGCGCCAGCTTCGACCAGTTTGAAGACTACGAACATCGCGGCCGCGTGTTCAAACAGATTGTCCGGCAGTTGCCGGAGAAAAACTGATATGGGCCAAAGACTCAAAACCGATTGGATCCTGTTCGTCACCGTGGTGGTGATGGTGTTCTTCGGGCTGCTGATCCTCTACAGCGCCTCCTCCATCATGTCCCCCATGGACCCGCGGCCCGGATCGAGCTGGCATTTCGTGCTGCGCCAGCTCGAATGGGCGGCCGTGGCGATCGTGGTCATGATGGCCCTCAAACACACGCCTTACCGCCGCTTCCAGACGCCCGCAGTGGCTTTTACGGCCATCGGCATCGCCATCGTGCTGTTGATCGCGGTCTATATTCTGGATACCAGGAGCCACCGTTGGCTGCGGGTCGGCGAATCTTTCGGCGTGCAGCCCTCCGAACTGGCCAAGCCCGCGCTCGTCATTTTCCTGGCATTCTTCGTGACGTGGCGCGCCCGCGCCATCAATAACCCGCGCAATACGCTACTGCCGGCGGCGCTGTCGGTGGGCCTCGTCATCCTGCTGGTGGTGGTTCCCGATCTCGGAACCGCCGTGGTGCTGGGCGCCGCTGTCGCGGTGGTCTTCTTTGTCGCCGGTCTGGAGTGGCGCTTCGTCATGATCGCCGCCGCCGTGGCATTTGTCGGCGTGCTGCTCTCCATCGCCCTGTCGCCCTACCGGCTGGCCCGCGTTGTGAAATACTTCGATCCCCAGTTTCACTTCACCGACCGCATCGACCCCAAGGGCCACATCCGGGCCAAGCTCGAAGAATCGCTGGCGGCGCGCGATACCAATTACCAATTGGAGCAATCGCAGATCGCCGTCGGCGCCGGCGGCGTGACGGGCGTCGGCTTGATGAACGGCCGCCAGAAGGTGGGATACCTTCCGGAAGCTCATACCGATTTCATTTACGGAGTGGTGGGCGAAGAGCTGGGCATGGCCGGTTGCGTCGCACTCCTCATGGGCTTCGGCGTGATTTTCTGGCGCGGCCTGCGCGCCACCGTGCGCATGCGCGACGATTTCGGCCGCTACCTGGCTCTCGGCGCGACCGTTGTGGTGGTGGTGCAGGGTTTGATCAATATCAGCGTGGTCTTGGGAATGATGCCTACCAAGGGCATTCCGCTCCCCATGATCAGCTATGGCGGGAGCTCGCTGTTGAGCACCCTCGCGCTGCTGGGAATCCTGATGAATGTGAGCGAACATGCCGGCTGAGCGCCCCTTCGTGAAGTTCATTCAGGGGCTGGCAGACCGCTTGCTGACGCGCGCGGCTCGCCTGCGAGGCGCGACCGCAAGGGAGCGGTGAAGAAATCGCTGAGACCGCCGGGTTGACTGGGTTGAAGAACCGCCCTAAGCGCTTGAAGACACAAAAGCCTGAAACGGCGAAAACCTGGTGGCGAAGCTCGGCATTCCTGGCCCGCTCAGTTTTTCATGAAATTTCGCGGGCTGCAGGCCCCTTCCAACAAACGAAAGCGTCCCCTTTTCCCCCCTGAAACTCCAGACTTCTTTTGCTGCGTCGGAAGATTCGGCGCGAGGCGAGGGACAACGGTATATACTGACCATAGGCCGGGAGCCCAAGACAGGTGTTCCGGTTCGAAATAGGGAAGGAGTATCTTTGCGACCCTTTCTTTGCGCCAGCCTGTTGATTTCCTCCGCCTGCGGCGGCTTCGCCCAGACGGCCTCTCCATTACCGGCGTTCGAAGCGGCGTCCGTCAAGCCCGCCGGCGACCCCGCTCCCCAGAAAAGTGGAAGGGGCGGCATGATGGTCGCCTCCGGGTGCCGAGGCGGGCCCGGTACAAACGATCCCGGCCGCTTCACGTGCTCCAACGCCAGTCTGGCCCAGATTGTGATTGCGGCATACCAGCTGAAAGCCTACCAACTCACGCCTCCGGGCTGGATGACTTCGACCCGCCTCGACATCGCGGCAAAGATTCCTGAAGGCACCACTCGCGGACAGCTCATACTCATGGAGCAGAACTTGCTGGCCGAGCGTTTCAAGCTGGCCGTCCACTTCGAACAGAAGGAAATGCAAACCTTTGAGCTGGCCGTCGGGAAAAACGGCCCCAAGTTAACCGAATCAGAGGAGACTCCGCCGCCCTCGCCCGGTGCCACGCCCCCGGCTCCGCCATCCGGCCCTCCCAAGCTAGATGGCCGGGGCCTTCCGATGCTTGCGCCCGGATCGGTTACGATGACCGCATATATGAACGGTGGAACGACTATGCGCATGGGCGGGGCATCCATAGAAGTGTTGGTCGACATGCTGACAAACCGTTTGAGCCGGCCTGTCATCAATGCCACCGGCCTCAAACGGAGATACGACATCACGCTGAGTTTCGTCCAGGATTCGATGTCGGCGGGCCGAGGCTCCGCCGCAGTTTCCTCTGACGGCGGAGGCGCGCTGGCCATTCCCGAGATCGCCCCCGGCCCGACCATCTTCGAGGCCGTGCAGCAGCAACTCGGCCTCAAACTGGAATCCAAGAAAGGCATGGTTGACGTCCTCGTCATCGACCACGCGGAAAAGACTCCCATCGAGAATTAGTTGGCCTCCCGCCCAGTGTATGCGTCTCATGCGCGCTTCAACCTCTTGGAGGCGGTCTTGAGCACGCGGTCCAGCTTGACGACCTGTTCTTCCAGGTACTCACGGCCCGCGCCGGTGATGCGATACGGCTGGCGGCGGTCGTCCGCATCGACCGGCCGAATCCAGCCGCGCTCCTGCAGCCGGCTGATCGCACCGTAGAGCGTGCCTGGGCCCAGCCGCACCCCAGCAAATCGTTGGATGTCTTCCATGATGGCGTAACCATGTTTGTCACGGTCAGCCAGGCTTACTAGGGCGAGAAGAGTTGGATCGGTCACGCTATTATCCCTAACGTAGTATCGTATAACGTAATAAACTGAGGCGTTAAATACCAAGCATCACGGTTGACCAATGTCCCTGGCTGGAGAGCCAATTCGCAGTCGGCCTAGTACCCTGGATTTGGCGACCCGACATTGGGCAGCTACGAGCCAGACAACGAGCGTAGTGTTAATGGCTTTGGTGGAAGTGCCCGTCAGTACCCCGTAGGTCTCCATACCATCGCCTGCCACGTACAATGACCCGACATGCACCCCGGCCAGGGGCTGGCCAGTAGCCGCATTTACGGCTATACCTTCGAAATTGGCCTGCCGGGCACCAAGGAGGATTGCACAGAAGAGGATCGGCGCAAGGAATCTCGCCGGGTTTTGTCTAATGCGGTCGATCCGCGCGGCGGAAGCTCTGGTGGTTACTCGACACAACCGTGCCCCGCGTTTGGGCAAATAATGGGTCGGGTGCTCTCAGACACTTGCAGATGCCATCGGGTTCCCAATGGTCAAGAACCTGCGGACCTCAGAACGAAGCGAGGACCTCCGGTGTTAACGGTCTGCTGTCATAAATCGAAATGAGGCCAACGGCTTTCTCCACTTCTAAATAGGCGCGGAGGTTTCGATTCGTCGAACGCTGGAGGCGTTGCAGGATGCGGTGCCCCATTGTCGCCTTTGGGTGTTTGCACAAGTTGAGTACGCTCCGAACGCACACGATCCATGCCGCTGGCTCCGACTCTTGCAGCCGTGGATGCTCCAGAACCCGAAGAAGCTCCTCGGCCGCGATGCCAGCTACGTCGTCGTCCTCAATCTTGGTCACTACCTCAACGATTACTCCGATTCGGGCAGCAGTTTCGAACGGTGTTGACAACTCCGTTATTCCACTGGAGACATACTTATGTAACTCAGCAGAAAACCGGAGCGCGGCTTCAGGTGATCCGCCGTTCTTCAGCTTTACACTCAGAGCAAGAAGGCGCTCAGCGGCCGCCTGCGCCTCGCTTATCGCAGGTGGCCGCGCGCGTTCGCCGGTCTGTTTTACCTGCGGCGGAATATCGGCAACTGGCAGGTTGAACCTGTCGCTCAAGGCCTTCACGATCGGCAGCACCGACTGGAATACAACATCCTCGCCGGAGCCAGTTCGTCCATCGCTACAGCGTGGCGATCTCGCATGGCGTCCAACGTACTCGATCCATGCCTGCGCCAAGGCCTTTCCCAAACCGGCAGGCGCGATCCCATTATTAACCAGCGCCTGCAAATTCGAGCCGAACCGAAGCCGGGTCTCCACGGCCGAGAACACTCTCTCTGAAACCTGAGCAGATCTCAGAGAACGGATTATGGCATCCGCGACTGGCGCACCGTCCCTCACGGGGACCCGCGGCAATCGTTGCAGAGCTTCAGCGAGCGTCGCTCCTTGTTGGGGCGTCGTCAGCCGTGAACAGAACGCGTCGATGTCATCGGGAAACTCCCGCAATAGGGTTTCATAGTAATGAGCCCCGGGAAATGGAACCTCCGCCTCTCCGCAGGCAATGTTTGAAGGGAATTCATCGCGCACGACTCCGGCAAGCAACTCTCGCGCAGCCTTCTGGTCGTAGTGCGAAAGACGTTTGACGACCCTCAATCGGATACTTATCCGGTCAACACCCACGGCAGAAAGATACTCCGGAAATACTGCCGCCTTATGATCGAGTTCAATTCGAGGAGCTACAATAACCGGATAGCGCCTTCGGGCCTGGTCAGCTCGACTGTAGAGGCGCCCGAGGTACACGGTGGCAACCTCGCTCGAAACCCGCCCGGAATCCAATATCGGCAGGATGAGGTCAGTCGCCATTTCCACCCTAAGCCCGGCGGCACTGTCGAGCGCGTGCTGTAGCTCCCCGTCGAGATTCGCACCTCCCCGCAGCAGCAGCGGCGCAAGCGCCAAGAGCAAGGCCACACGAGAGCGGGCAAAGGGCAAGAAGGCGCGAACGACTTGATAGGCAGTGACCACGGATAGCGGCACATTTCGTTCCGTAGCACCAGAGCCCTTCCGATCAGAACCAGAAGTGGCTCCGACAGGTGAATCCATCTTACCCTCCCCTACTTTCTCCTGGCTGGGGCGGCTCACTGTCCTAACGGCGGACACGGAGGCCAGATCACTGTGCCACAATTATAGCCTCCAAAAATATAGTCGCACGAGCAAGGGCAAGTCCCCGTATTGTTTTCACAGTCACTGAACAACCAGTTGCAGCCAAAGAAACCCGGCTGACATGAGCCCCCTTGGTACGCCTCGGCGGGAGCCGCCAAAAGGGTAAACGCAAGCGCGACGATTACTGAAGCCCACGCCAAGCGCTCCAGAACTACTCGCGTAAAATATCCAACGTTGCTTCTTCGTTTGTCGTTATTCATTTGCTCATCCTCACTTTCTTGGGAATTCCTTCTTCTCAAATGCTTTCACATCAACAGCGCAGCGACGGCGTCTTTGATCATTTTGACCCGCCCCGGAGATAACTCGCCTTTCCAAAGCCCCAGTACCAGCCCACCCCGGCTCGCCAGCAAGACAGTAGGGGTGGCAGCCAACAACTCATCATAGGGCGCGACGGCTAGTCTGGAAACCAGGACGCTGGCTGGTTCGAAGCCGACGTGCAATAGATCGAAGGCAGCGTACGAACGGTGCCAGTCATATATATATGCGTCCACCTGAGGCAGGGACCGCGCCATCGGAGCCCATCTCTCAACGGCGAACTCGCACCAGCGACAGTTCTTCTCGGTAGCAAGGATTAAGAGCGGACGCTTCCGAGGAAACTCAACCAGGAGAGGCACCCCGGCCGCCGTCGCTGTTCTAATGGAAGGCAGCACACATCCTGAAGCGGCGGAATCGGCCGCAAACATACTCGCCGTTAGTTCCCGTGCGAGCCGAGATCTCTCGCGGGATAACCAAACCACGACGCCGGACATTGCAATCAGCACCAAACAGAGCAGTGAGCGCATGGTCCCTCGAGTTGCAATCCACAGTTCTAATTAGAAATCCACTTTGAAAACACCAAAGCCACTAAGAATGTCTAGCGCCTACGCTCCGTTTGCGTCGGGCGAATGTTTTGAGAGGACTAGATCTCTTAGAACTACCATCACAAAACGATTAAAGATGTCAAGAACTATTAGCCACCGCTGGTGACGAACATCACAATCCGGAGCACTTTCGCCGATCCCTGACACCTCGGTAGCCACGAGGCTGACTCGGCGCGTTGTTGTTTCCGCTTCGATCTCCATATGTGGTATCTTCGTCATTCCGAGGACTCAAGTTGGATCTTGCCATCGAGACCACGCTGCTAACGGGCGGATACGGAAACTCAATAGTGCTGCGCGAGCTGTCCCTTCGGGTGCCCCGAGCTAGCATATACGGGTTTCTCGGGCCCAACGGAGCCGGCAAGACGACCGGCATCAAAATGCTGTTGGGCATGCTAACGCCAGCCTGCGGAGAGGTTCGAATTCTGGGTAAGTCGTTACCCGGGGCACTCCCTGGAGTTCTGCGGCACGTCGGCTCGCTGGTTGAGGAGCCCTCCTTGTACGATCACTTAACCGGCGAAGAGAACCTAGAAATCTGGAGGAGATTGCGGGGCCTGAAGCATTCTGACATCGGTTGGGCGATCCAAGCGTTGGGCATCGAGCAGTACGTGCGACGCAAAGTGAGGGAGTATTCGCGAGGGATGCGCCAGCGGCTTGGCGTTGCCATAGCGCTGATCGGGAAACCCGACCTGCTGCTGCTTGACGAGCCGATGAACGGGCTGGACCCGACTGGGCTACAGATGTTTCGTTCTGCGCTGTGCGAATTGCGGGAGGAGCGCGGCACTACGGTCTTGCTCTCCAGTCACCAGCTCGAGGAAGTAGAGCGGCTGGCTACGCATGTGGGAATCCTGAGCCATTTTGGCGACTTGCTCTTTGAGGGCCCCGTTGAAGAGCTGTTCGGGCGCATCCCTCAGCGGCTCGTCATCAAAGTCGACAGAAAGGACGAGGCCCTGAGGGCGCTAGCAGGGGGCGGTTTCACAGCCGACGCGAATGAGGATCATCTCGTCATTCATGGAGCCTCCGCGGAAACGGCGCGGGAGGCGAACCGCGTCCTCGTGATGCAGGGAGTCGGAGTTCATCATTTGAGCATAGAGTTGGCGACGCTGGAACAACTGTTCGTGAAGATCACAACAGGTTCCGGCTCCAAGGAGTCGATATGATGCGCATGGCCTGGGCACTGCTGTACGTTGAAGCAATAAAATTGCGGCTCTCGACAGCCGTAAAACTGACGGTCCTGGCTCCCGCTGTCCTCCTAATACTTCAATTCGCGCTTCTTTGGCCGCAACGCTTCGATAATTGGAACCTTGAACCTCATCGCGTGTGGCCTCCTTTGGCCATCTGGGAGTACGTCAGCCGGCAAGCGTCGCTCATGTGGGCGGGTCTTGTGACACCAATATTGATTGCGCTCGATGCAGCCTATCTTGCGAATATGGAACACGCGCGAAACCAATGGAAGCAGCTTTTCGCTTGTCCCATACCACGGTGGGGCGTTTATGCCGTTAAGAACTGCTTCTGCGGCCTTCTGGTCATGGCGAGTTTCGCGTTTTTTTCGATTGGTTTGGTCGCTCTGGCTCTGTCAGTCGGCAGTCTCAGGGGAGTAAACCTCGTATCTGCAATTCCGTGGACGGGATTTCTGGTGGCAATGAGTAAGGCCTGCGTAGCTTCTTGGCTGGCCATTGTTATTCAAAGCTGGCTTAGCGCCAGGCTTCCTGGGTTCATAGCGCCGGTCGGCATTGGTTTGGCGGCGATGATCGTCGGCATCATTCTCACGAACCACCACATGGGTGGGTGGTTCCCTTGGTCGTTGCCGAGCTGCAGTCTCCCCCAAGGTGGGTACGGTCCAGTTCCGCTTGCCCCGTTGCTTGGGAGTGTCGGCGGTTTAGCGTTGGGCGTGCTGAGTTGTTGGGATCTCAATCGGCGAGCGATTGTCTAGTCTCCCACTTTGGTGCGCAAGAGCTTGCGTTTTTGTGAGGCAGGCGCTCTCGCCTGCCAACTGATTTTTTCACATCTTCTGAGCCCAGTTGGCGGGGCCAAGACAAATCCGAAAGGAACTGAAAATAAAGCATTTGATTTTTCAGTTCCTTAGGAGGAGGGAGCGGTTTTGCTACATCGCTTGCTTGCGCGCGCGGCTCGGATCGGAGCCGCGACCGTGAGGGAGCGATTTAGGTCTATTAATGAAACACTGTACTGAGCGAATGATCCACCGCCCTTTCCTGATGGCGGGCGGCGGCACCGGCGGCCACGTCATTCCGGCGCTGGCCGTGGGCAAGGAACTGCGCCGGCGCGGCCACGAAGTCCTCTTCGTCGGCACCGACCGCGGCATGGAAGCCCGGTTGGTTCCGGCCGAGGGCTTTGAGCTGAAGAGAATCGACATCGGCGGCCTGAATCGGGTATCGCTCCGGCAGAAGGTGGCGACTTTATTGCGGTTGCCCTTCACCACCTTCGCTTGCCGCAAATTCGTCCGCCAGGCCGCCGCGGTCTTCAGCATGGGCGGTTACGTGGCCGGACCTCCGGTGATGGCGGCGCTGGTGGGAGGCGTCCCGGTGGTGGTGATGGAGCCCAATGCCATGCCCGGTTTCACCAACCGCGTGATCGGCCGCTTCGTCGAGCGCGCGCTCATCTCTTTCCCCGAAACGGCTGCCCATTTTCCGGCCGGCCGGACCGAAACCACCGGCCTCCCCGTCCGCGAAGAATTCTTCCGCACGCCGCCCCGGCCGGCCGGCGGCGTCCTGAACATTTTGATCACCGGGGGCAGCCAGGGCTCGCGCACGCTCAACCGCGCCGCCCGCGAAAGCTGGCCGCTCTTCCGGGGCGCGCCGTACCGCGTGCGCATCGTGCACCAGAGCGGACCCTCCGGCCTGGCCGATTTGCAGAGCGCCTTTGCGCAAAGCGGCCTGGAAGGCGAGATCCTGGCGTTCATCGCGGATATGCCCGCGGCGTTTGCGCAGGCCGATCTGGTAGTGTCCCGCGCCGGCGCCGGCGCGGTTTCGGAACTGGCGGCGGCCGGCCGTCCCAGCATCCTGGTGCCGTTCCCCTTCGCCGCCGACGATCATCAGACGCGCAACGCCGAGGCCATGCAACGCGGCGGCGCGGCACGCCTGGTGCGCGACGCCGACATGAACGGAGAGAGACTTTTCGCGGCGGTTTCAGAGCTGCAAGGTGAGTCCGGCGCGTTGGATGGCATGGCCGCCCGAGCCCGCGGGTTCGCCCATCCGGGCTCCGCGCAACGCGCCGCGGACATTCTAGAGGAGGTGGCTCGGGCCTGAAATCCGCAATTTTCAATTGACACCAGCCCCGCAAGCCGAAACAATACGTTAAGGAAATGTTTTTTCGTCCCCAGCACCTGCATTTCGCGGGAATCGGCGGAATCGGTATGAGCGGCATTGCCGAAGTGTTGCTCAACCTCGGATACCAGATCAGCGGGTCCGACGTGAAGCTTTCGCCGGCCACCCAGCGCCTGGAAGCCATGGGCGCGCGCATCTTCGAAGGCCACGATCCTTCCAACGTCACCGGTGCGCGTGCGCTGGTCGTCAGCTCGGCCGTGGACGAATCCAACCCCGAAGTGCAGGAGGCCCGCCGCCTCCAGATCCCCGTCATCCCGCGCGGCGAAATGCTGGCCGAGTTGATGCGCCTCAAGTACGGCATCGCCGTCGCCGGCAGCCATGGCAAGACCACCACCACTTCCATGGCCGCCACCATCCTCAATTACGCGGGCCTCGACCCCACGGTAGTGGTCGGCGGCCGTGTGAGCACCATGGGCGGTTCCAACGCTCGCGTGGGCCGCAGCGATTTCCTGGTGGCCGAATCCGACGAAAGCGACGGCTCCTTCCTGAAACTCGCCCCCATCCTGGCGGTGGTCACCAACATCGATCGCGAGCACGTCGACCACTATCCGTCGATCGAAGCCACGCGTGCCGCCTTTATCGAATTCGTCAACAAGGTGCCGTTTTACGGCGCCGTGATCGTGTGCCTGGACGATGCCAACGTGCAGAGCATTCTGCCCGCCATCCAGCGCCGCGTCATCACCTATGGAACCACCGCCCAGGCCGACGTGGAAGCCACCGAATTGACCCTCGACCCCTTTGCCAGCGATTTCCGCCTGCGCTATCGCTCCACCGATCTGGGCCGCTTCCACCTGCGTATTCCGGGCCGCCACAACGTGCTCAACGCCATGGCCGCCATCGCCGTCGCCATGGAACTCGAAGTCGCACCCGACACCATCCGCGACTCGCTGGCCACTTTCAACGGCGTCGACCGCCGCTTTCAGGTGCGCGGCGTGGAGCGCGGCATCACCGTCATCGACGACTACGGCCACCATCCCACCGAAATCCGCGCGACCCTGGATGGCGCCAGCGTGTGCGGTTTCCGGCGCATCCACGTGCTCTTCCAGCCCCATCGCTTTACCCGCACTTTCCATTTGATGGACGAGTTCGCGCGCGCCTTTAACCAGGCCGACACGGTTTTCGTGATGGATATCTACGCGGCCTCCGAAAAGCCTATCGAAGGCGTCACCGCCGAGACGCTGGTCGATCGCATCCGCCAGTTCGGCCACCGCGCCGTCGAGTACGTCGGCAGCATCGATCGCGGTGTCGAGGCGCTGGCTGCCGTGGCGCAGGAAGGCGACGCCGTCCTCACTCTGGGCGCCGGCAACGTCTGGCAGGCCGGCGAAAAGCTCCTCGACAAACTCCGGGGGATGAACTGACATGGCCCGCGCAACCCAAAAACCGGCCGGCTTCCGATGGCGCCTCTGGCTTTCGCTCCTCGCTCTCGGCGTGGCGGGCGTTTCCACCGCCATGGCCGCTCTGAAGGTCCGCCAGTTCGTGGTCACCGACCCCCGCTTTGCGCTCTCCCGCGATGCCGGCTCGCTCACCATCACCGGCCTGCAATATACGCAACGCTCCAAGGTGCTCCGCGTCTTCGCCGGCGATTTCGATCACAGCATCTTCTCCGCGCCCCTGGAAGAACGCCGCCGGCGCCTGCTGGCCATCGATTGGGTGGAAGAGGCTTCCGTCTCGCGCGTCTGGCCCGATCGCCTGACCGTTCGCATCCAGGAGCGCAAGCCCGTGGCCTTCGTCCTGCTGCACGCCAACGTTCTGCTGATCGACGCTCACGGCGTGCTGCTGAATCCGCCCGCCCAGGCGCAATTTACGTTTCCGGTACTCGACGGCATCCGCGAGGATCAGACCCCGGAACAGCGCCTGGATTGCGTGCGCGCCTTCCTGCAGGTGGAACAGGATCTCGGCTATCTCACCAAGGACGTTTCCGAAGTCAACGCCGCCGATCCCGACGACGTCCGCATCGTGGCGCAGGTGGACAGCCGCGCCATCGAGCTGATGCTCGGTGACGCCAATTACGCGCGCCGCTATCAGAATTTTCTAGCGCACTACCCAGAGATCGCCAAGCGGTCGCCGGAAGTCAAAACTTTCGACCTGCGGCTGGACGACCGCATTCTGGCAAAGGAAAAGGAGTAGCACCCGGCCCCATGGCAGCCAAGCCCATTTACGCAGCGGGACTCGACGCGGGTAGCGGCAAAACCCGCCTGGTGGTTTGCACCCTCGAGGACGGCCGGCTGCGTTTCCTGGGCTGCTCCGCCGTGCCGTCGCAGGGCTGGTTGAAGGGCCGCATCGCCGATCAGCGCGCCGTCAGCGCTTCCATCCTGGAGGCTCTGGGCCAAGGCGAAGCCGCCGCCGGCACTCCCATCGAATCCGTGGTCGTGGGCCTCGGCGGGCCCACCATCCGCGGCGCCAACAGCCGCGGCGTTCTGGAACTGGGCTACGTGCGCGAAATCGAGCAGCCCGATATCAACCGCGTGGTGAACCGCGCTTCCCGCGTGCAGTTGCAGGAAGACCGCATGCTCCTGCAGTTGTTCCCGCAGGATTTCGTGGTGGACGATCACCCCGGCCACCGCAACCCGCGCAAGATGCTGGCGGCCCGGCTGGAAAGCAATGTGCACGTCATCACTTGCTCGGTGCAGGAACACAACGCCCTGGTGGGCGCCGTGAACCAGGCGCACCTGGCCGTTGAGGAAACCATCTTCGAAGCCCTCGGCGCCTGCTACGCCGCCGTGCTGCCCGAAGAGCGGCGCGAAGGCATCGCCGTTATCGATGTCGGCGCCCAATCCACGCAACTGGTGGTTTATTACGGCGACGCCCTGCACCTGGCCTCCACCGTCCGCATTTGCGGCGACCACTTTACCCGCGACCTCGCGCAGGGCCTCTGCCTCAGCTTTGAAGACGCCGAGTTGGTCAAGCTGGAATATGGCGCCGCGCTCGCCGGGCCCAGTCCCGACAACGTGCTGGTGGACCTGCCCACCCCGGAGAATCGCGAGCACCGCCACGCGACGCGCCGTTTCGTCAACCAGATCATCGAGGCCCGCGCCGAGGAACTCTTCCGTTTCGTGCGCTCCGAGCTGGCCCGCGTGGGGATGGATCGCGCCTTAATGGGCGGCGTCTTCCTCACCGGCGGCGCGGCCCGCCTGCCCGATCTTTGCGATGTCGCCGAACGCGTCCTGCAATGCCAGGCGCGCTTCGGACTGCCGTTTGGAATTCAAGACTGGCCCGAGACCATGAACGATCCCGAGTGGAGCGCCGCCGCGGGACTCGCCATGTACTCCGCCAAACTCAAGGCTCAGGAACGGCGGGCAACCGCCGGCTGGTTGGGAAAATTACTGAAATAATTCGATTCGAGAGGGAGGAAACGATGGGGTTCATCGACGCTGCCATGGACGATCTGAAATACGAAATCGAAGAAGAGGCTCGCCTCGGGACGCGCATCAAGGTGATCGGCGTCGGTGGCGGAGGATGCAATGCCGTGGCCCGCATGGTGGAAGAGGGTCTGGAAGGAGTCGAGTTCCATGCCATGAACACCGATCTCCAGGCGCTCACCGCCTGCCGCGTGCCCAACAAGCTGCAACTGGGCGCCAAGATGACCAAGGGCCTCGGCGCCGGCTCCAACCCCGAAGTGGGGCGCCAGGCCGCGCTCGAAAACACCGACCGCATCGTCGAGATCCTGCAGGGCGCCGACATGGTCTTCGTCACCGCCGGACTCGGCGGCGGCACCGGCACCGGCGCCGCGCCCGTCATCGCCGCGCTTTCCAAGGAACTCGACGCGCTCACCGTGGCCGTGGTCACCAAGCCTTTCGCTTTCGAAGGCCCCCGCCGCATGCGCCTCGCCGAAGAGGGTCTCGGCCGGCTGGCCGGCACGGTCGATACCGTAATCGCCATCCCCAACGACCGCCTGCTGGCGCTGGTGCCCCGCGGCACCAGCTTCTTCGACGCCTTCAAAGTGGCCGACGACCTGCTGCGCCAGGCCGTCCAGGGCATCAGCGACATCATCATCACGCCCGGCCTCATCAACCGCGATTTCTCCGACATTAAGGCCACCATGATCGGCATGGGCTACGCCATGATGGGCACCGCCATTGGTCACGGAGAAAAGGCCGCCGTGGAAGCCGCCCGACAGGCCATCAGTTGCCCGCTGCTGGAAGATTCGCGCATCTGCGGTTCGCGCGGCATCCTCATCAACATCACCGGCTCCAGCCGCCTGGGCCTCCACGAAGTCAACGAGGCATGCTCCATCATCCGCGAAGCCGCCGCCTGCGACGAGGTGCAGATCAACTTCGGCGTCATCCTGAACGAAGCGCTGGCCGACGCCGTCAAAATCACCGTCATCGCCACCGGCTTCCAGCCCGAGAACGCGCCCATCGCCGACCGCCGCGCGATGCCTGAAATCCGCCATCAGCCGCACCTGCCGGAGCCCGTCATGGCGCCCGCCATGCCGCCTGCGCCGGCCGCGATTGCTCAACCCGAGCCGGAACCAGAGCCGGAAATGATCGTCGACGCCGAGCCGATGCTGGATCTCGAGGACGTCGAGACGCCGGCGTATCTGAGGCAGGGAAGACTGCTGAATTAGGACAGGCAGGCAGCGCCTGAAACGCGATTCGGAGCCGCGAACGTAAGAGAGCGGTCGCCGGCACGAATACCGCTCTCTAAACTAAACGTTCGCGGCTCGGCCTGCCATGCGATAATCGAATTTTCCCATGAAAGCTCGCGTCTTCGTTTCTTACAAATCCACGGTCCTCGACCCGCAGGGCCAGACGGTCTGCGCCGCGCTCCGCGGCCTCGGCCATCGCACCGTCTCCGATGTGCGCCAGGGCAAGGTTTTCGACATCGCCATTGCCGACGGCGTCACCCGCGAGGAAGCCCGCAAGGAAATCGAGACCATCGCCCACGAAATCCTGGCCAACCCGGTCATCGAGGAATACCGGGTCGAGATCCTGGATTAGCGCCGCGCTGCCGATATAATGAAGCATGTGCGGAATCGTCGGCTACATCGGCTCGCATAAAGCGGTCCCCATCATCCTGGAAGGCCTCAAGCGCCTGGAATATCGCGGATACGATTCCGCCGGCCTGGCCGTCTATGGCGACGACAACCAGCTCGCCATTCGCCGCGCCCAGGGCAAGCTGCGCAACCTGGAAGAAGTCATCCGCCAGAACCCGCTCGAGGGCACTTTCGGCATCGGCCATACGCGCTGGGCCACCCACGGCCGCCCCACCGAAGAGAACGCCCACCCGCACCGCGATTGCCACGGCTCGCTGGTCGTGGTCCACAACGGCATCATCGAAAACTACCTGGCCCTCAAGCACCGGCTCCAATCCCAGGGCCACGTCTTCGTCACGGAGACCGATACGGAAGTCATCGCCCACCTGGTGGAGAGCCATTTCACCGGCAACCTGGAAGACGCCGTGCGCGCCGCCGTACGCGAGTTCACCGGCTCTTTCGCCATGGCCGTGATCTCAAGCGCCGATCCGCGCAAGATCGTTGCCGCGCGCTACCAGGCCCCGCTGGTGGTCGGCACCGGCGATGGCGAATACTTCGTGGCTTCCGACGTCCCCGCCATCCTCGCGCACACCCAGGACATGATCTTTCTCGCCGATGGCGATATGGCCGTGCTTACCGACGATGGCGTGCGCCTCAGCGATTTCGAAGGCCACCCCATCAGCCGCAAGCGCGAGCACATTCTGTGGGATCCCATCCTGGCGGAAAAGGGCGGCTACAAGCACTTCATGCTCAAGGAAATCTATGAGCAGCCGCGCGCCGTCCGCGATACCACCCTGGGCCGCGTCAGCCAGGAAACCGGCCAGGTGTTCCTGGATGAAATGGATATCGCGCCGGCCGAGTTCGCCCGCTTCCGCCAGGTCAAAATTATCGCCTGCGGCACCAGTTGGCACGCCGCCCTGGCCGGCAAGTTCATGATCGAAAAGCTGGCCCGCCTGCCCGTTGAGGTCGATTACGGCAGCGAATTCCGCTATCGCGATCCCATCATGAGCGACCACACCCTCACCATCGTGATTTCGCAATCCGGAGAAACCGCCGACACCCTGGCCGCCCAGCGCGAGGCCAAGCAGAAGGGCTCGCCCACGCTCGCCATCTGCAACGCCGTCGGCTCCATGATTACCCGCGAGGCCGCCGGCACCATTTATACCCACGCCGGCCCCGAAATCGGCGTCGCTTCCACCAAGGCCTTCACCTGCCAGTTGACCGCGCTCTTCATCCTCGCCATGTACCTGGGGCAGGCCAACGGTTCGCTCGACGAATCCTGCTCGCGCGCGCTCGTGCAGGAACTCCTGCACATTCCCGGCAAACTCGAAACGGTGCTTTCCCACGACCCCGTCTACGAAGCCCTGGGCCGCGAGCTGCATCGCGCCACCGATTTTCTCTTTCTCGGCCGCGGCGTGCATTTCCCCATCGCGCTCGAAGGCGCGCTCAAGCTCAAGGAGATTTCCTATATCCACGCCGAAGGCTACCCGGCCGGCGAAATGAAGCACGGCCCCAACGCGTTGATCGACGAGAAACTCCCGGTGGTGGTGCTCGCCACTCACGATGCCTCCAACCGCGAGAGCCGCCTGCTCTACGAGAAGACCCTCTCGAATATCCAGGAGGTGAAGGCGCGCGAAGGCATCGTGGTGGCGCTGGTCACCGAAGGCGATCAGGAAGTGCGCAGGTTCGCCGACCACGTCATTGAGATTCCGCCGGCCGGCGATCTGCTGGCGCCCATCCTCGAAATCGCGCCGCTCCAGCTCCTGGCCTATCACATCGCCGTTCGCCGCGGCTGCGACGTCGATCAACCCCGCAACCTGGCCAAGAGCGTCACCGTTGAGTAGCACCGCCTTGCAACAGTTCACTCACCGGATCGCTGTTCTCACCGAAGGCAAAGGTCTTTACGAAATCACGCACCCCATCGCCCAGTGGATCGCCACCTGCGACGTCTCCACCGGCCTGCTCACCGTCTTCGTGCAGCACACTTCCGCTTCGCTCACCATCCAGGAAAACGCCGATCCCGACGTGGTTCACGATCTCGCCGCTTTCTTCAACCGCCTGGTTCCCGAGGATACCCGCCTCTACCGCCATACCGTCGAGGGCGCCGACGACATGCCCGCCCACATCCGCGCCGCTCTCACGTTGACGCAGCTTTCCATCCCGGTTGAGGAAGGCCGCATGGCTCTCGGCACGTGGCAAGGCATCTACCTCTTTGAGCACCGCGCCGCCCCGCACCGCCGCGACGTCGTCCTGCACCTGCTGGGGTGACTTCTCCGACGAAGCCGGGGCCGTGCGCGGCTTTCAGCCCTCGTAAGGAAACTGGTTGAGCGCCTTCACGCACTCCGACAGCGCTTCCAGCATGGTCTTTCCCCACCCGCACGGCCGGTAGGGCGCGTTCTTCTGGTTGGTGAACTTGTCTGTCTGCGCGAAGAAATACATGGTCGGTTCCTTCGGGGTGACGTACTCTTTCACCGTGATGATGAACTCCAGTTCGCCTTTCATAATCGAAAAGTAGTGCAGTTCCGCCATCTCCTGCGAAGCGTGGGTTTGCGCGAACCCCCAGTCTTTCATGCAGCCATCCTCCTGACCGGTTTATCCATCATACAAGCTGCCGCCCCGCCCCACCTACTCGCGAAACCGCATTCACCAGTTTCCGGTAGGGGATTCGCTCGAAGCTTTCGAACTCCAGCCACTCTCCTTCGCGCCAGCTCGAGTAATACCACCGCGCCAGC
>JBEKQS010000036.1:0-27575 GCA_049519475.1 Bryobacteraceae bacterium
CGTGGTTCCTGTCGCGCACTTACCACGAGACTCTGTACATTATCCTGGCCCTGGCGGTGGTGCTGATTTGTCTCCGCCGGGAACGCGTTCCCGCGGCCGCAATTCCGATGTTGCGCTGGATCCCGTTGACGTTCGTGATGATGGTGGGGTCGGTCCTGGTAATCTACGGGACCATTCGGCTCAGAGCTTTTTAGCCGGCGTTTTTCACCGGCGCGCGGGCTGGACGGGCGCGCCCGAATTCGGGCCGCGCAACCGCCCGGCAAAGCGCCCCCGAACCCGCGCGGGCGCTACCATATCAACGTGCCCACCTTCTTCCATGTCGACATGGATGCCTTCTTCGTGTCGGTGGAAGAGCTTTTCGATCCTTCCCTGAAGGGCAAACCGGTGGTGGTGGGCGGGCGGCCCAATGAGCGCGGCGTGGTTTCGGCGGCGTCCTATGCCGCGCGGGCGTTCGGCGTCCATTCGGCCATGCCCCTGCGGACGGCGTATAAGCTTTGCCCGCGGGCCATCTTCGTGGACGGCCACCCCGAGCGGTATCGGGAGTGCTCGCACCAGATGTACGACGTCCTGCGCTCGTTTTCCCCTCTCGTCGAGATGGCGTCGATTGACGAAGCGTACCTGGATATGACCGGGACCGAGCGTCTGCATGGGCCGCCGATGCGCGCCGCGCACGGCTTGCACCAGAAGATGAAGGATCAGACGAAGCTCAACTGCTCGGTGGGAATCGCGGCATCGCGGCTGGTCGCCAAAATCAGCTCCGACCAGGCCAAACCGAATGGCGTGCTATGGGTGATTCCGGGGCAGGAGGCCGCGTTTCTGGCGCCGCTCGACGTGCGCAAGGTGCCCGGCGTGGGGAAAGTGACCGAGAAAAACCTGCATACGCTGGGCATCCGCAAGGTGGGCGACCTGGCGCTCCTCGATGACGCATTCCTCGAACAGCGTTTCGGCAAGTGGGGGATGGCGCTGGCCGGGAAATCGCGCGGCCTGGACTCGGGCGGCTGGTTCGACAGCGAGATTGGCGCCGAGGAAGGACCAAAGTCCATCAGCCACGAGCACACCTTTAACCAGGACACGACGGACATGGCGCAGATTGAACCAACCCTGGCGCGGCTCTCCGAAATGGTGGGACGCCGTTTGCGCGAACACGGGCTGCACGCCCGCACGGTACAGCTCAAGCTGCGGTATTCGGACTTTTCCACCATCACCCGGGCGCATTCCATTTCGCGCGCCACCCAACTCGATACGGAACTGTTCGAAGAAATTCGCGAACTGTTCCGCCGCAATTGGAAAGCGGGCGCGGCCGTGAGGCTGCTGGGGGTCCACGTCTCGGGATGGGCTCATGGCGAAGAGCAGTTGGACCTGATGGACCAAGGCCGCCACGAAAAGTGGAAGCAGGCGCTGGCCGCGGCCGACCGGATGCGCGACCGCTTCGGAGAATCGGCGGTCTCGCTGGCGGCGGGCCTGCGCGGCAACTTCCGCGAACGTACCCACGAGAACCCGGTGGGGCTGCCCGGAAAGAAGAAATAAGATTCCTTGCCGTCCATACCTCAACAAAACTGCTTCGACAATTCCTCGGTCTTGACACGTCAAGACCCCGCCGCCGTGGTCACTTCTAACTTCTGACTCCTGACTCCTGACTCCTGACTCCTGACTCCTGACTACCAAATCCCGCAGGGATTTCAAGGGCGAAGCCCTTGCTTAACCCTTCCGTAAGTATCAGCGTGTTGTCGAAAGTTAATCCAACTAGTACTGGTTGGCCGAACGATACTGTGGCGGGAAGCCGGCGCCCCCCCTTACAATCGAAGAGCAGAGAGATGACACTCTCTCGAAAAGGCAAATATGATTCCTCTCTCGAATTTGTGGCGTGACGAAGACGGTCAGGACCTCATCGAGTACTCGTTGCTGATGGCCTTCGTCTCGATCGCCGTGGTTGGGCTGTTTGCGGGGGCTGGCGGTAGCGTGAATCGCATCTGGACCACCGGCAATAATCAACTGGCGCTGGCCAAGAATGCGGCTTCGTAGTTTGCGGCGGTAATCCTACAGCTTGGGGCCATTGCGCCACGCAAAAAAGCCGATGATGGTCTTGGCATCGTCGATGGTGCCAACACGGATCAGCCTGGCGACTTCCGGTGCGGTGAACCAGCGGGCCTCGATGCGCTCGTCCTCCATGGGCGTTGCTTTGCCTGCAGTGAGATTGGTGGCCAGGTAAATCGTCATGCGTTCCGTAACATAACCGGGGCTGACTAAAAACGAGGCCAGCTTGCGCCAGGTGCCGGCCCGATAGCCGGTTTCTTCAATCAGCTCGCGGCGGGCCGTCTGCAAGGGCTTCTCGCCGGCGTCCACGGTTCCGGCCGGCAACTCCCACAAATCCCTGGCGGCCGGCAGACGGTATTGCCGCACCAGCAGGACGCGCTTCCGGTCGTCCACCGCCATCATGACGGCTGAGCCGCCGTGGCGCACCACCGAACGTTTGATCTCGAATCCGGTCTTGGGATCGACGGCACGGTCTTCGGTGACGTGGAAGATCCCGCATCGATACACTTCGCGTGAAGAAGTAATTTTCATGGTCTTGTTCGTAGCGCGGCGGCGAACTGATCGGCCGGCAATGTGTTCCGAATGTCGCTGGGCCCCAGCCATCCGCGGCGCGCCGTCACCACGCCGTAGCGCATGTGGGCCAGGTGCTTGGGGTGGTGCGCGTCGGTGGAGATGGTGAAGGCGGCACCCTTGGCCTTGGCGGCGCGGATGAGCGGGCCGTGCAAATCCAGGCGCTCGGGGCTGGCGTTAATTTCGAGCCACACGCCGCGCCGCGCGGCTTCCGCGGCCACGCGGTCGAAATCGAACGGGAAGGCGTCGCGTTCGAGCAGCAGGCGGCCGGTCGGGTGTCCGATGATCCGCAGGTGCGGGCATTCGAGCGCGCGCAACAGGCGGTCGGTCATCTCCGCGCCTTCCTGGTTCATGTGGCTGTGGACGCTGCCGATCACCAGGTCGAGCTCGGCGAGCGCGTCGTCGGCCAGGTCCATGGCGCCGTCCTTGAGAATGTCACACTCGATGCCGGAGAAGACGCGGATGCCGATCGCTTCGCGGTTGATCTCGCGCACCTGGCGGGCGAAGGCCACCGCGCGTTTTTCGTCCAGGCCGTTGGCCATGGCGAGCGCCTTGGAGTGATCGGTGACGGCGATGTATTCGTAGCCTTGAGCGCACGCGGCTTCGGCCATTTCCAGAAGCGTGGCGCGGCCGTCGGTTTCGGTGGTGTGCATGTGCAGGTCGCCGCGAATCTGGCCGAGCTCTACTAACTCCGGCAGGCGGCCTTCGGCGGCGGCTTCGATTTCGCCGGTGTTCTCGCGCAACTCCGGCGGAATCCACGGCAGACCCAGCGCTTCGTAGACGCCGGCTTCGGTGGCGCCGGCCACTTTGGCGTCGTCCTCCACGCGGAACAGGCCGTACTCGCTGAGTTTGAAGCCCATTCTCACTGCGCGCGTGCGGACGGCGACGTTGTGATCCTTGCTGCCGGTGAAGTATTGCAGGGCGGCGCCGAAGCTTTCCGGCAAGAGCGCGCGGACGTCCACCTGCAAGCCGTCGCGGCCCACCTTGGCGCTGGCTTTGTTCTCGCCGTGGCCCAGCACTTCCTGGACGCGCGGATCGGCGACGAAACGGTCCAGCGCATCGCGCGCCGAGGGGCCGGTGACCAGCAGGTCGAGATCGCCCACGGTTTCACGGCCGCGCCGCAGGCTGCCGGCGGCCGTCACCGCATCGACGCCCGGCACCTGCAACAGCGTTTCGGCCAGCGACTGCGCCATGCTGTCGGCGTAACTCAGCAGGAAGCGGCCGCTGCGCCGGCGGTATTGCGCGATGGAGCGCAGCACCTTCTCTTCCAGCTTGGCGCCCATGCGTGGCAGCACGCGCAGCTTCTGCTCCTGGCAGAGGCGCTCCAGATCGTCGATGGAAGTGATGCGGTAGTGCTCCAGGATGAGCGCAATCCCCTTCGGGCCGAGCCCCTGAATCTTGAGGAACTCCAGCGTGGCGCGCGGAAACTTCTCGAGCAGAGCGTCGCGGCGCTCACACGACCCGTGGTCCACGATTTCGCCCAGCACCGCGGCCAGGCCCTTGCCGATCCCCGGAATGTCCGTCACCTTACGCTCCGGGTTGCGGAGGATGTCTTCGATCCGCTCGGGATAGCCTTCGACGGCGGTAGATCCGTTGCGGTAACTGCGGATGCGAAAGGAATCTTCCGCGCCGATCTCCATCAGGTCGGCGGTCTCGGAAAGCACACCCGCGATTTCTTTATTTTCCAAAGCGGAATCCTTCATCCAATTGTATCCGGAGCGCCTTGCTTTGTTAGCAGTCTGATGAGAATGGCTTGGCCCACAAGAAATGAAGACACTTGTGGCGTAAGAAGGAAGGGGCGTTGCGGCGGCCGGGGCTCTCGGACTTTTCGCCGGGCGTGTCTCCGGATGTTTTCGGACCCTATTACGGGGCGGCCGCCAATGATTTGAACCGCATCTGCAGGGTTAATGACGCTGGATGGCGCCGCGCTCCCCGATTCGATGCTTGATTCTCTGAAAACCGTACTCCACGCGGGCACGAATGCCGGAATGTTTCTGGGTTGCGAAATCGATTCCACGTTTCTTCCGTCGGCCCCCATCGGTTAACAGCCCCGAAAGTTGCCGCAAGGTTTCAAGGCCTCCGGAAGTTTCAGCACCACCTGAAAAGCAACGCTTGCTGGCCAGCAAGTTCGGATTCGGAAGATTGCGGCGAGCGCATACTTCCTTACCCGATTCAAAAGTAGCATGAGGGCGAGTACCAAGCGGGGGGCGAAAAACTGCAAGTGGGTGATAACAGGGCAAATTGAGTTCTAAAGATTTTGTCACCGCGTATTTTCGAGCCTGTCTGCATTCTCGATTGGCGACTATCGCGGTGCAGCCGCCCATCTTCGCTATCCTGAAACTTCATGCCTGAGGGATCATACCTTTACTGCGACGTGAGTCTGCCGGTGCCCATCGATCAGCCGTTCACCTACGCGCTGCCCGAGACGCTGCGGCACCGCGTGCAGGCGGGTTGCCGGCTGGTGGTGCCCTTCGGGTCGCGGAAAATGACGGGCGTGATTCTGCGGTGCCACGACGATCCCCCTGCGATGGCCACGCGCGAAGCGCTGCGGCTGATCGATGCGGTCCCGGTGCTGGATTCCGAATTGCTCGGCCTGGGACGGTGGATCGCGGGCTATTACTGCGCGCCGCTGGGCGATGTGCTGCGCGGCATGCTGCCGCTCGCGGCGGAAATGCGGCACGGCAAGATCTGGTCGCTGACGGACTCCGGGCGCGATGCGGCGCGCCAGTTGCTGCTCGATGCCGCGCCCGACGATCCGGTGGCGCAGATCCTGCACATGCTGGAAAAGCGGCCCCTTTCGCAGGCGTACCTGGCCAAAGCGCTGCCGCTGGCCGACAAAGCCATGCGCTCGCTCGAACGCAAGGGCTTCATCGTGGTGGAGCAGGTGGAGACGGAACGCGATCCGCTGCGCGCGCCATCGGAACGGCTGCGGGTGGAACTCCGCGGAGAGGCGGGCGATGCCAAGCCGGGCGATGCCAAACTCAGCGATGTCAAACCAAGCGATTTCAAGTTAAACAAGCCGGAACGCGAACTGCGGGCATTTCTGGAACTGCACCCCGGATCGCACAACCTCAAGGAACTGGAAGGGACGGTTCGCAACGCGAGCCTGGCGGCGCGCTCGCTGGGGCGCAAGGGACTGGTGACGCTGAAGCCGGAGACGGTGGCGATGAAGTCTGGGCCGATGCGGGCGCGGCATACATTGAATGCGGCCCAGCAGGTGGCGTGCGACGAGATCGCGAGCGCCATCCGCGCGCACCAGTTTCAGACTTTTCTGCTGCACGGCGTCACGGGCTCGGGCAAAACGGAGGTCTACCTCCACGCGATCGAGGTTGCCGTGGCGGAAGGTCGCGGCGCGCTGTTGCTGGTGCCGGAAATCGCCCTCACGCCGGCCATGGCGGGCCAGTTTTTCGGGCGGTTCGGCGACCGCGTGGCCATCCTGCACAGCGCCTTCACGGATCTGGAACGGTCGGAGCAATGGCGGCGCATCCGTTCCGGCGCGGCTTCGGTGGTGGTAGGGACGCGGTCGGGCGTTTTCGCTCCGGTGCGCAATCTGGGGCTGATCGTGGTGGACGAAGAGCACGACGGGAGTTACAAACAGGAAGAAACGCCGCGCTACCACGGCCGCGATGTGGCCATCGTGCGCGCCCAGGCGGCCGGCACGTGCGTGGTGCTGGGTTCGGCAACCCCCAGCCTGGAAAGCCGCTACAACGCCGAACGCGGCAAGTACCGGTTGATCGAACTTCCGGGCCGCATCGAGGAGCGGCCCATGCCGGCGGTGGAGTTGATCGACATGCGCCAGGAGTTTCTGGAAACCCGACAGCAGGCTACGTTTTCGCGCAAACTGATCGATGCCATTGGAGCGCGCCTGGAGAACGGGGAGCAGACCATCGTCCTGTTGAACCGCCGCGGCTTTTCGAGTTTCGTCGCCTGCCGCGCCTGCGGCGAGCGCGTGCAGTGCGCGAATTGTTCCCTGACCCTGACCTATCACAAGCGCGACCGGCGGCTGCTGTGCCATTACTGCGGCTACGCCGAAAAGGTGCCGAACATCTGCCCCAAGTGCGCGAGCGACCATATCTATTTCCTGGGCGTGGGGTCCGAGAAAGTGGAAGAGGAACTCCACCGCGCGTTTCCGGCGGCGCGCATCGCGCGGCTGGACCGCGATACCGTGACGGGCAAGCGGCAGTACGAAACCATCCTGCAGGATTTCCGCGACGGTCATTTCGACATCCTGGTGGGCACCCAGATGATCGCCAAGGGCCACGATATTCCCAACGTAACGCTGGTGGGCGTGATCTCCGCCGACATCGGGCTGGGGATGCCGGATTTCCGAGCGGCCGAGCGGACCTTTCAATTGCTGACTCAAGTGGCGGGACGCGCCGGACGCGGCAGCGTGCCCGGCATCGTGCTGATTCAGACCATCAATCCCGACCACTACGCGGTCCGCATGGCGGCCGCTCAGGACTACCAGGCCTTCTACGAAAAGGAGCTGCACTTCCGGCGCATGATGCACTACCCGCCGTTCAGCGCCATGGCGAATGTGCTGGTGCGCGCCGAGAAGAAAGAGATGGCCATGCGAATGAGTTCCGAGTTGGGACTGCTGCTCTCACCGCCGCCGGAGAAACTGAAAATCATGGGACCGGCCGAAGCGCCGGTCCCGCGGCTCAAGAATGAGTATCGCTACCAGTTTCTGGTGAAAGCGGCCAGCCGCAAGGCGCTCAACGAATGGTTGGGCCGGGTGCGCGCCTTTGCGTTGGAACGGAAGTGGGGCGCCACCGCGCTGGTGATCGACGTCGACCCGCTGACCTTGATGTAGCGGCGCACCCACGAGTGCGTGCCGTGTCGAGAGACTCGTCTCGAGATTGTCGGGACCAAGCGTCGGCATGAGTGCCGACGCGGCTAGCACGTGCGTGCGCCACCTCAGCACCGAATATGTGTGAGAAATGCGGGTCAATCGCCGAACGCTTTTTCAACGCACCTGAGCATGGTCCCCGGCGGACCCTCGGCCGCCGGCAGGACTTCCACCGAGACTTCCAGCGAAATGCGAACCACCTTCCCCCCCAACATGCAGGCATAGGGCATAGAAAGGTGATCGGAAACCGCCTGGGGGTCGGTTTTCTCCCTGCCCTGAGAGACCGGCAGAACCGCCAGGAAATCCTGCTCGTTCCAACGGCCAACCACGGCATCCTTGGGGACACAGTTTCGCATACGCCGGGAAAACGTAGCCACCAGTTCGTCGGCGATCGAGGCGCCGTACTTCGCTCTGGCCTGCGCCAGGCCGTGCGCTTTGAGAATCAGAACCATGAAGCCCGCGGCCGGCAGTGATTCGACGTACTCTTCGATGGAACGGCGGCTGGAAAATTTCGAGGCATGGTCCATGGCGGCGGCATTCTGCAGAGATTCGACCCGTTGATGCAGGATGCGGACTTCGGTTTGCAGTTGCGCCATCGTAAACTGCTGCTCCCGGCGAATTTGAGCGAGGTCCTCTTCGATGGAATCGACGGCGGCCGTCAATACCGCACGTAGCGGCGCACCCTCCGGCGTAGCTACCGCGTCGCGCACCCGCTTCACGGTGTCGCGCAGCCGCGTGGAGTGATCGCCGTCGGATTGGGCGAGCGCCTCCACGGTCTCCTGCAGAGCTTTGGCCGTGCTCTCCAGTTGTTGGCGCAGCCTGCCCAGGAACTGGGCCGCCTTGTCGCGATAGTCCCGGAGCAAACCTCGCAGCGTGGAGCGGCTCTCCTGCAGAGCTTGGGATGGTGCAGCCTGAACTTCCGCCGCCAACCCGGCCACATACTTGACGTGCGGCCCGGTAGTTTCCGCGTCCAGTTCCACGGCATAGTGAGCGATGTTTTGAATGGCCGCGATATAGCACTCGAGGGCGACGCCGGGCTCTTCGGGTGGGCGGCTGGGAGGGGTCGAGGATTCTCGAATCCAGATCACGTTTTCACTCTCACCCCATATATCGGCTCCGCACCTCTAGACCTTTACTGCAAGTTTTGCTTGATTTTCCCTTTTTGTTCGCCCACAATAGAAAGGGGCTCATCATGGCACTCACGAAACGGCAAAAGCAGGTGTTGGATTTTATCGCCGGCTTCCTTAACGACAACGGCTACTGCCCGAGCTACGAAGAAATTGCCCGCGGATTGGACCTGGCCTCACTCGCCACGGTCCACAAGCACATCTCCGTTCTCGAGACGAAGAGTTACCTGAAGCGTGGGTTCAACCAGAGCCGTTCGATCGAGCTGACGCCGAAATACCTGCAGGAGTACCAGCGCACGCGGCCGGCGGCCATGGAAATCCCGCTCTTGGGGCGCATCGCGGCCGGCGCGCCCGTGGAGGCCGTCGAACAGCGGGAGACTTTGAATTTCGCCGATTATGTGGGTAACGCCGACACCTTTGCTCTCGAAGTGCGCGGCAATTCCATGATTGACGACCACATCTGCGATGGCGATCGCATTCTACTGGAGCACGTCGCCGAGGCCCGCGACGGCGATATTGTGGTGGCGCTGGTAGCCGGCAGCGAGACTACGCTGAAGCGGTTCTACCGGGAAGCGGGCGGCATGGTACGGCTGCAGCCGGCCAACTCGACACTCAAACCGATTGTGGTGCCTGCCCGCGACGTGCAGATTCAGGGCCGCTTGCTGGCGGTGCTGCGCAAGTACAAGTAACCAAAGGCTTTTGTTGAGTCAGGAGTCGAGGGAGCCAGGAGGAGCCGCAATGCGCAACGCGCAGCGTTATTCTGACTTCTTTACTTCTAACTCCTCAATACAAAAGGTTAGGCAGCGGAGGCTGGAGTGCGCAGTTCCTGTTCGGCGCGCAGCCAATCTTCCTCGGGAGAACCACCCTGATAACCGCGAGCTTCCCAATAGGAGTATGCCAGGTGAGCAATCTGTCCGGGCGCGGGAGCGGCGGTTTCGGGAACGGATGCCGCGGCGGGCTCGGCCGCCGAACGGCGCGGACGCCGGAGGGTTGCGGGTTTATGGCGGACCGGCGCTGCGGCCGACACCACGATTTCTTTTTCCGAGACGCGCTTTATAGCCATATAGATTTGATATCTCCCACTGTGGATTAGTTTCTCTTATTCTACCCGATTGTGTGTGAATATCCCATCAAAAGTTTCTATCAATAGGATTTACGGGTGGAGGATCACGGAGCCTTTTTCAGACGCCCTTGTCTGAGTAGCGTATACTAGGGTCTAGATTGCGGAGAATCGCAATTCCCGGAATTCTGCTTGCGTTCCTGGCGCAGGCAGCCTCCGCGCCACCGAAAGTCATCGCGGTGGACGTGGACGGGGTAGTGCATCCCATCACCGCTGAAATCGTCGCCGGCGCGATTGCACAGGCCCGCGCGGAGAACGCTTCCCTGGTCCTGGTGCGCCTGAACACACCCGGCGGCCTGATGGACGCCATGCGCGAAACCATCGAGGAGATGTTGGCCTCGCCGGTTCCGGTGGTCACGTACGTGGCGCCCAGCGGCGGCCGCGCGGCCTCCGCCGGATTCTTTCTGCTGGAAGCCGGCGATGTTGCCGCCATGGCGCCCGGCACCAATACGGGAGCCGCGCACCCCGTGGCCTTGACCGGCGAGATGGATGCGGTGATGGCGCAGAAGGTGGAAAACGACGCGGCCGCCTACATCCGCAGCATCTCCGCCAAGCGCGGCCGCAATAGCGAACTGGCCGAAACCACCGTGCGGCAAAGCAAGTCATTTACCGAACGCGAAGCGCTCGACCAGCACCTGGTGGACTTGATTGCGGCCAACCAAACCCAACTGCTGGCGGCGCTCGACGGCCGCACGGTCACGCGCTTCGATGGCCGCGTGCAGACGCTGCACACGGCCGGCGCAAGCGTGGAGGTTTACGAAAAGTCGCTCCGCCAGAAAATCGTCAGCGCCATCGCGGACCCCAATATTGCGCTGGTGCTGCTGGTGATCGGGGCGCTGTTGATTTATGTGGAGTTCCACTCCCCGGGGCTCATCGCGCCGGGCGTGGTGGGAGCGATCCTCATGCTGCTGGGACTTTCCGCCATCTCCGTGCTTCCCATTAACTGGCTGGGCGCGGCGCTGCTGCTGCTGGCGTTCACGTTGTTCGTGCTGGAGGCGAAGTTCGCGGCGCATGGGGTGCTGGCCGTGGGCGGCACGGTGTCCATGGTGCTGGGGGCGGTGATGCTGGTGGATAGCCCGGTGCCCGAAATGCGCGTTCACTGGGGTACCGCGATTGCGCTGGCGCTGCCCTTCGCGGCTATCACTACGATGCTGCTTTCGCTCGTCATGCGCGCGCGCCACGGCAAGGTGGAGACGGGGAGCGAGGGCATGATCGGCCAAACCGGCTCGGCCGTCACCGAACTGGCGCCGGAAGGCAAGGTTTTCGTGCACGGCGAGTATTGGGATGCGGTTTCGCTTCGCCCGGCGCCCGCGGGCACTCGCATTCGCGTCACGGCCATCGATAGACTGAAACTCACGGTAGAACCGGTTCCGGATCAAACAGGAGGCTGAAATGAACGTCGATGTCACCAGTTTCACCATGATCGCCGTGGTGATTGTCGTACTGTACCTGATCAGTTCCATCAAGATTCTGCGGGAATACGAACGCGGCGTCATTTTCCGCCTCGGCCGCCTGCTGCCGGAGCCCAAGGGTCCGGGCATCATCCTGGTGTTCGCGCCCATCGACCGGATGGTGCGCGTTTCGCTGCGCGTCGATACCCTGGAGGTGCCCGCGCAGGACGTGATCACGCGCGATAACGTGACCGTCAAGGTGAATGCGGTGATTTATTTCCGCGTGGTGGAACCGCGCCTGGCGGTGGTGGAGGTTTCGAATTTCCTCTATGCCACCTCGCAACTGGCGCAGACCACGCTGCGCAGCGTGTTGGGCGAAGTGGAGCTGGACGAACTGCTGAGCCAGCGCGAAAAGCTGAACATCCGGCTGCAATCCATTCTCGACCAGCACACCTCGCCGTGGGGTGTGAAAGTGACCATGGTGGAAGTGAAGCAGGTGGATCTGGCCGAGTCGATGATTCGCGCCATCGCGCGGCAAGCCGAGGCGGAACGCGAGCGGCGCGCCAAGATCATCCACGCCGAGGGAGAGTACTCGGCGTCGGAAAAGCTGGCCATGGCAGCCGAGGTCATCCAGAAACAGCCGGCGGCCATCCAGTTGCGGTATCTCCAGACCTTAGTCGAAATCGGGACGGAGAAGAATACGATTATCGTTTTCCCCCTGCCGCTGGATATACTGGCATCATTCAAGGGCGTCCTGGACCGATTTGGCAGCGCCAACGGGCCGGGCGCTCCCCGGTCGTAAAACATGCGCAACAAGGAAACCGGCGAATTCGAACTGGTGGTGGGCGACCGGCAACTGCTCAGCGGATTCTTTATCGGAGTCCTGCTGCTGGCCGTGGTGTTCGCCATGGGCTACGTGCTGGGGCAGAACTCTCCCCGATCCACCAAACTGGCGACGGAGGCGGTGGCGACTAATACCGGAGCGCCCAACCGCCCGCAGCCGGCGTCTCCGGCCGAGCCCAAACCCGATACAACGGCGGCCGCCCCTGCACCGGGAGACGCCGAGGCCAGAGCCACTGCCGCGGCCGATGTGCCTCCGCAGCCGAGCACGCAACCGGCGCTCGACCCGTCGGCGCCCGCCGCCGCGCCGCCGGCTTCCGCTCCGGTTTCGACGGCGGAAGCCGATCCGCCCAATGCCTCATACCTGCAAGTCAACGTGCTGGCGTCGCGGAGCTCCGCGGAAGCCGTGATGAGAACCCTGCGAGAGAGCGGTTTCCCCGTCATCCTGCATGCGGGTCCCAATAATCTCACGGCCGTCTGGGTAGGTCCCTATACCGATCGAAAGCCGCTGGCCGAAGCCAAGGGCAAACTCGAGAAGGCCGGATTCAACCCCATCATCAGGAAGCCGTGAACGATTCCCTGGTCCAACTCGGAGCCCCTACCAGGCCCCGGCTTCCCGAGTGGGCGCGCAAGAGCCGCACGCATTTCGAATCCCTCAACCACCTGAAGTCGGGGTTCCGCCGCTTGAACCTGCACACGGTTTGCGAATCGGCGCGCTGCCCGAATATCCACGAGTGCTTTCATCGCGGCGCCGCCACCTTCATGATCCTGGGCGACCGCTGCACGCGCGGATGCGGTTTCTGCTCGGTCCCCAAGTTCAATCCGGCGCGCCGGGAACTGCCGCTCAACCCGGCCGAACCGGCCAACGTGGCCCGCATGGCCGCCGAAATGCGTCTCCGCTACGTGGTGATCACGAGCGTCAACCGCGACGACCTGGAGGATGGCGGATCGCGCCATTTCGCCGCAACCGTGCGTGAAGTGCGCCGCGCGCTGCCCGATGCCCGCGTGGAAGTGCTCACGCCGGATTTTTGCGGCTCGCTCGAAGCCGTGGGGCACGTGCTCGTAGCCGGACCGCACGTGTTCAATCACAACATGGAGACCGTGCCGCGGCTCTATGCGCGCGTGCGCCCGCAGGCCGATTACCGGCAGTCGCTCGAGGTGCTGGCCTTCGCGCACCGCCATGCGGGCGGCGCTCTCACGAAGTCCGGCTTTATGGTCGGGTTGGGTGAAACCGCGGAGGAAGTGCGGGCGCTGCTCCGCGACCTGCATGCCGCCGGCGCTGATGTTGCCACCATCGGCCAGTATCTCCAGCCCACGCGGCGCAACCTGGCGGTGGCCGCTTTTATCGAGCCGCGCGTGTTCCAGGAATACCGCGATTACGGCCTTTCCCTCGGCTTCAAGATGGTCTTCAGCGGGCCCCTGGTCCGGAGTTCTTATATGGCCGACCAGGTCAACGCCAGCGCTTTGAACGAAGCTGCCAGACGGACCTTGTGCTGAACCTCTTGCTCTCGCTCGCTTCGGCGGGGCTGCTCGTCCTGTGTTTCCCGCGGTTCGAAATCGCGTGGCTGGCTCCCTTCGCGCTCACCCCCATGCTGGTTGCGCTGGCGCGCGAACGCCGGCCCCTGCGCCGTTTCCTGCTGGGCTGGATGGCCGGCGTGGTGTATTGGTTCGGCGTCTGCTACTGGATTCAGTTCGTGCTGGCATTCCACGGCGGCATGGGCGACCCGGTGGGCTGGTTGGTGTTCCTGCTCTTTTGTGCCGCCAAAGCGCTTCACATGGGCTGCTTCGCGTTGCTGGCGGGAATCATAATGCGCCGCTGGTGGGCCATTCCCGGAGTCGCCGCCCTGTGGGTCGCGGTGGAAGTGACCCACGGCCCACTGGGCTTCGCGTGGCTGGCGCTTGGCAACGCGGCGATCGACATGAGTTTCCCCATGCGCCTGGCGCCCTACACCGGCGTCTATGGGCTCTCCTTCGTGTTTGCGATGATGGCCGTGGCCCTGGCGCTGGCCGCGCTGCGCCGCCCGCGCGTCGAACTCTTGTGGCTCGCTCCGCTGGCCGCGCTGCTGTTGCTGCCGCCTTTGCCACCCGCCGAACCGGGCCATGACACCGCGCTGCTGGTGCAGCCCAATATCTCCGAAACCGAGCGGTGGACCTTCGAATCCCTCGGACGCACCGAGCGCCACATGGCGGCCCTGACTCTCGAAAGCGCCCTGGCGCACCCCGAGCAGCCGCCGTCCATTCTGATCTGGCCGGAGGCGCCCGCGCCCTTTTATTACGCCGAGGACGTAGGCTTGCGCAACTACATCGACACTCTGACGCGCACGGCCCACGCGTACCTGCTGACCGGCGAGGTGAGCCACACTCCGCAGGGAGCGCCGCTCAATTCCGCCGTCCTGGTATCGCCCACCGGCACGCTGGTAAGCCGCTACGACAAGGTGAACCTGGTGCCCTTCGGCGAGTTTGTCCCGTGGCCCTTCGGCTGGTTGACCAGCAAGATATCCACCGAAGCCGGCGATTTCGCCGCCGGCAAGCGCGTGGTGGTGTCGCCCGCGGGCGCGCACCAGATCGGCGCTTTCATCTGCTACGAATCGGTTTTCCCGAACTTTGTACGGCAGTTCGCCGCTAACGGCGCCCAGGTGCTGGTCAACATTTCCAACGACGGCTGGTTCGGAACGAGCGCCGCGCGCCGCCAGCATCTCAGCCTGGTGCGCATGCGCGCCGCCGAGAACCGGCGCTGGATTCTGCGCTCGACCAACGACGGCATCAGCGCCACCATCGACTCCGCCGGCCGCCTGCGCGGATCGCTGCCGGCCTATGTGGAGGCCACTTCCTACACCGGCTTCAGCTACATCGCGGAGAAGACCGTCTACACGCGCTTCGGCGACTGGTTCGCGCTGCTCGCGGCGACAATTGCGATCCTGTGCCTGGTGGCCGATCGCGTGGCGTAAGGGGAATCCAGACGAGGCGAGCCGCGACCGTGAGGGAGCTGTGTCCGTCCGTACCTTGGTGTCGCGTCGGAAAGCGCAAGCGCCGCAACCCGCTCAAGCCTGCTTGATGATGACGATCAGGCGGTCCACTACTTCGTTGAGCTTGGACTCGGAAACGCGGCCGGCACGGTAGACGATAATGCCCGCATCGGCCGTGAATAGCCGATTTGGGCGAATGCGGCTGCTCTGGTTGAGCCCGCCCGAGACGAAATCACCCCCATCGAGGCAAATCGAGTATTCATCCACTCGAACTTGGCTGGTGACCTGGCACAGGATGACGTCGTCGCCTGTAAGCGTTGCGATCACGAGCGCCGGCCGTCGCTTTGTCTGGCTAAGGTCCGAGAAAGGGAAGTTGAGGACTACGATATCGCCTTTTACAAATTGGCCCAGGCCGCGTCCTCCTCAGGCGTGAGCCAGTCCTTAGCCAGTGACGATTCGGCGGCCAGCGCCGGCATTGCAGTCTCGGCGTTTACGTCCTTGAGCGATCGCAGGAACGCCAGCAACTTGTCAAGATCCTGCTCCGGAATGTGATCCAACTCGCGGGCGATCAGTTCCCGTTTGCTCATTTCAGCCTCAATTCCATCGTAAGGTATTTTAGCGCGCCCGCGCCAAGCGGGGACAGTCCCCCTTTTGGCCGGGGGCGCTGGCCGCGTTGCTGTGGCTGCCGCCTTTGCCACCGGCCGAACCGGGCCATGACACCGCGCTACTGGTGCAGCCCAATATCTCCGAAACCGAGCGCTGGACCTTCGAATCCCTCGGACGCACCGAGCGCCACATGGCGGCCCTGACTCTCGAAAGCGCCCTGCGCAACTACATCGACACCGTGACGCGCACAACCCACGCGTACCTGCTGACCGGCGAGGTGAGCCACACGCCGCAGGGAGCGCCGCTCAATTCCGCCGTCCTGGTATCGCCCACCGGCACGCTGGTAAGCCGCTACGACAAAGCAAACCTGGTGCCCTTCGGCGAGTTCGTCCCTTGGCCCTTCGGCTGGCTGACCACCAAGATTTCCACCGAGGCCGGCGACTTCGCCGCCGGCAAGCGCGTGGTGGTGTCGCCGGCGGGCGCACAAGGTCGGCGCCTTCATCTGCTACGAATCGGTTTTCCCGAACTTCGTACGGCAGTTCGCCGCTAACGGCGCCCAGGTGCTGATCAATATTTCCAACGACGGCTGGTTCGGACCCAGCGCCGCGCGGCGCCAGCATCTCAGCCTGGTGCGCATGCGCGCCGCCGAGAACCGGCGCTGGATTCTGCGCTCGACCAACGACGGCATCACCGCCACCATCGACTCCGCCGGCCGCGTGCGCGGATCGCTGCCAGCCTATGTGGAGGCCACTTCCTACACCGGCTTCAGCTACATCGCGGAGAAGACCGTCTACACGCGCTTCGGCGACTGGTTCGCGCTGGTAGCGGCGACGATTGCGATCCTGTGCCTGGTGGCCGAACGCGTGGCGTAGAGGGGGACTCTGATCGATATTAATCTGGTTGGTTACTTAAATCAGTGGAGCATGGTCCGTGCCGCTGGGTGAAAAGGGGACGGTCACCTTTTGGCCGGCGGTGGGAGCAAAGCCCGGGGTCTACCTTCGATTACGACGCCAGGCGCAAGGCCCGCTGAAGTTCGCTTGGTAACGTCAGTCTCTGGAATAGTCCGGCTGGATAGACGTAGTCCTCGCCCGATTCATCGATTACACGGATAAGATCGTTCGCTTCCGCGTCCGGGTCGGCAACTACCGGGTACAACTTTCTGACCTCAAGTGAGGCGGCGAAGCCGGCATTGTGTATGCACACGGCAAATCCCCGCGTTTTCATTCGACGAGAGGGCATAGCTAATCTACAAATCGCTTGATCTTGAATTCCTTCTTGCCGATTCCCGATGCTTCGTACCAGTGAAGCTCCACTTTTCGTATGGTACCATTCGGCAGTCTCACAACAGCGAGGCCCTTTCACTTCCTCCACCGCCCTTTGCCATAGAGCTTGCGCAAGCGCGGAAGCTCGCGAATCGACTTCCCAATCGCGAACGTTTCAACGTTCGTAGGCTCGCCGCGGATCTCAAAAAACACTACCCGTGAATTCTACCAAAGAGAATCGTAGGCGTTTGTACTCCTGCTGCCTGCCCGTTGGCCACCTTCCGGAAAGTCGTTTTGATACTCTGGATTGGTGGACCAGGATCAGCTCCGTTGCTTGTTCGAGCAGGTTCGTGACGGCGCGGTCGATATCGATGCCGCCATCGCGCGCATGCGCCACATGCCCTTCGAAGACCTGGGCTTCGCCAAGGTCGATCACCATCGCGCCCTGCGGCACGGCATTCCGGAGGTCATCTTCGCCAAGGGCAAGACCCCCGCTCAAGTGGTCACCATCGCCGCCAGCCTGCTGCAGAATTCGCGCAATGTTCTGATCACCCGCGCCGACCCGGTTTGCGCCGCCGCCGTCACCGCCGAGTTGCCCGGCGGCGAATACGCGGTCCTCTCCGGCGCCATCCGCTTCTGGGGCGACCGGACGGTCCACGGCAAAGGCCGCATCAGTGTGGTTTGCGCCGGCACCAGCGATATGCCGGTCGCGGAAGAAGCCCAGATCACCGCGGAATTGATGGGCAATGAAGTCGACGTCATTCACGATATCGGCGTGGCCGGCATCCACCGCCTCATGAGCAACCGGGAGCGCCTCACCGAAGCCCGCGTCATCGTGGTCTGTGCCGGCATGGAGGGTGCGCTTCCCAGCGTGGTGGGCGGCATGGTTTCCTGCCCGGTGATCGCCGTCCCCACCAGCGTCGGCTATGGCGCGAGCTTCCACGGCCTGGCCGCCCTGCTCGGCATGCTCAACAGTTGTGCCAGCAACGTCACAGTGGTGAATATTGACAACGGCTTCGGCGCCGGCTACGTCGCCAGCCTCATCAACCGCCTGTAATCCCGGCCTTGTTGAGTGGCTGGGATTGCGCTCAACCACGCTCCGACACCACCGCTGAAGCCGCTTCCAGCCCCATTTACGTGAGCCGGCAGCGCAGCGCATGGCGCGACAGCCCCAGCATGCGCGGGGCCTGGCCGTTTCCGAGGCTATACTGAGAGAGTTGGCCTATGGACGCGTTGCGCCAAGTCGAAAACCTGTTGCCGGCTCTCACCAGGGCGGAAAAAGCTGAGTTGCTGCGCATAGTGGCGCAGGACCTCGATGACGCCTTTCCTGGCGTTGAGTCCACATCGGGCGTTTGCGGCGGCGAGGCGTGCGTCATCCGAACCCGCATCCCCGTCTGGATTCTGGAGCACGCACGGCGGCTGGGCGCGAGCGAGGAGGAACTGTTGCGTTCCTACCCGACTCTTCGCGCCGAAGATCTTGCCAACGCCTGGGCTTATGCGCGCTCCCATGGCAGCGAAATCGAAGAGAACATCCGCGAAAACGAGAACGCGTGAGCGATGGCCCGGCTCTACGCCAACGAATCTGGCGGTCCAGCGGAACGGGCGGACGTATCTCGGGCGACTGCTGAACAGCCGAATCGCAAGAGTCTAACTCCGAGGAGCGCCCGCGCCTACGCCTCCACGGTTCAGACTGCGAAGATCTGGTCAACGGCGACGGATGCGCCGCCGAAAAGCGCGAGGGGCATGGCGTCGCCCGCTGCATAAGTCCTCGTGCCACTGAGCTCGGTCACTTGCACGGTTCGGTTGGCGGCGTCCACTACCCAGAATTCTTGCGTACCCGATGACATTGCTACGATCCGCTGCCGGTTGACTTTGGCCGGCGTATTCGAAGGAGATAATACCTCGACGATCAGGACAGGCGCGTACACCGGATACTCGTTGGGCGGTAGTGCGTCCCAATCGGCCTGTAGCACGAACGCAACATCGGCGAACCAAAACTGAAGGTTTGGCACCGGGCGATAAGGGAACTCGACAGCAACGACTCCCCGGTCGCCGGCCGCTGACTCCAACAAGCGTTCGATGCGCTTCTGGAGCTTGACATGCAGAGGCCGTGCCGGAGGCACTAAAACAACCTCGCCATCGTGTAATTCATAGCGCTTGCCTGTCTCGGGGCGTTCGGGTAGCTGGAGAAAACCCGCCCATGTCACCAGAGAATGCGCGAGACTGCTCATCCGTGCTCCTCCCAACCATATTAGCGGAAAGTGCCGACACCGCGCGAATGGCGAGCCCTCCGCTGGCGGGCGACGCAGGAGTGACAGAGCCGCGAACGTAAGAGAGCGGTTTGGTGTCGGCCCGTGATTTGCCTCATCACCCTCTTCGTCTGCTACGCGAACGTTAGTGCCGTGCCAGCAAACGCTCTCTTACGTTCGCGGCTCTGATTGCCCGCCTTCCGCGACCCCTCTACGCTTCCAGCCCCATCTGCGTCAGCCGATACCGCAGCGCATTCCTCGTCAGGCCCAGCATTCTCGCGGCCTGGCTCTTGTTGCCGTCGGCGCGGCGCAGCGCCTCGCGGATGAGTTCCTGTTCATAGGTGTCCAGGCTCATGCCCTCCGGCAGGAAGTGCGATTCATTCTGCGGCCTGGGCCGCGGCGCGCTCTCCAGCTTGATGTCGGCCGCGTCCAGTTGCGTGCCCTTGGCCATCACCAGGCTGCGCTCGATCACGTTCTCCAACTCGCGCACGTTGCCCGGCCAGTGATAGCCCATCAGTTTTTCCATGCCCGCGTCGGTGATGGATTCCACTCGTGACCCGCTGTCTTGCGCCAGCTTCTGCACGAAATGGTTCGCCAGAAACGGAATGTCCTGCTTGCGCTCGCGCAACGCCGGAATGTTGAGCGGCACCACGTTGAGGCGGTAGTAGAGGTCTTCGCGGAAGGTCCCCTGTTCCAGGGCCGCGCGCAAGTCCTGATTGGTGGCCGCGATCACGCGCACGTCGATATGGCGCGTCACGTTGCTGCCCAGCCGCTCGAATTCGCGTTCCTGCAGCACCCGCAGCAGCTTCACCTGGATGGGGCCCGGCACGTCGCCGATTTCATCCAGGAACACCGTGCCCGTATCGGCTTGTTCGAACTTGCCCGGCTTGGCGGTGTTGGCGCCGGTGAAGGCGCCCTTTTCATACCCGAACAGTTCGCTCTCCATCAGGTTTTCCGGGATGGCCGTGCAATTGATCTTCACCAGCGGCCGGTCGCGGCGCGGCGAGTGAAAATGAATGGCGCGCGCGATCAGGTCCTTGCCGGTTCCGCTCTCGCCCGCCAGCAGCACCGTGGCCCGCGTGGGCGCCACGCGCTCGATGGTGTCGAAGATCTCCTGCATCGCCCCGCTGCGCCCGATGATGTTGTCGAACTCGTAGCGCCGGCCCAGCTCCGCCTTGAGCTGCCGGTTCTCATCGCGCAGCGCGCGCACTTCCAGGGCCTTGTTGACCACCTGCATCAGATGGTCCAGCGAAAACGGCTTGAGCAGAAAATCGGTGGCGCCGGCTTTCATGGCCCCGACCGCCGTTTCCACGCTGCCGAATGCCGTCATCATCACCACCGGCACCTGGCTGTTCTGGCGGCGGATCAACCCCAGAAACTGCAAGCCGTCCATGTTGGGTAGTTTGAGATCGGTGAGCACCATGTCGGCGCGATCGACAATCTTCAGGCCCTCTTCGGCGGTGCCGGCGTTGTCCACCTCAAAGCCCGCCGAGGCCAGTTGCAGCCCGATGACCCGCCGCAGTTTCTCTTCGTCTTCGACAATCAGGATGCGTTTTTTCATGCGGGGTTCGCGCCGGTGGTCTGGAGAGCGCTCGGCTCCACCGGCAGAAGCACGTGAAAAACGCTGCCTTTGCCGGGCTCGCTCTCCACTGTTATTTTACCGCCGTGTTCGTCCACAATCTTGGAAACGATGGCCAGGCCCAGCCCCACGCCCTGCGGCTTGGTGGTGAAGAACGGGTTGAAAATGGAGTCGCGATGCTTTGCGCCAATCCCCGCGCCGCGATCGATCACGGCGATCTCCACCGTTCCGCCCGCCGCGCGAGTCTTCACCGTCACCGCGCCGCCCGCCTCGGTGGCCTGCACGGCATTCAGCACCAGGTTGTAGAAAACCCGCTCCAGCAGCTCCGCGTCGAAGGGAAACGGCGGGATCTCGGGTGCGTAGTTCTTGTAGATCGCGACCCCTTGCACTTCGCGTTCCACCAGCGCGACCGCGCGGTCCAGCGTCTGCGCCAGGTCGGCCTTTTCCAACTGTAATCGCAGCGGCCGCGCAAACTGCAGGAAGCGGGTGATCAGCGAGTTGGTGCGGTCCACTTCCGAGGAGATAAAGCCCGCCACCTCGCGCGCCACTTCGTTTTCCGCGCTCACGCTGCGCGCCAGCATTTCGGCCGACGCCTTCATGGTGCCCAACGGGTTGCGCAGCTCGTGCGCCAGTCCCGCCGAGAGCTGCCCCAGCGCCGCCAGCCGGTCCGACCGCCGCACGGCCTCCTCCGCCTGCTGGATGTGGACATTGGCCTCCGCCAACTGCTCCGCGGCGCGCCGGTGCTTCTCCGATTGCACGCGCAGATCCCGCGCCAGCGTGTTGGCCAGGATGCCGATCATCACCAGGAAGATCAGGCGCAGCGGCAGGTCCACATTCACCTGCCCCCAGTCGCGCACCCCCAGCAGAAAAAGCAGGTAGGCGGCCACCGGCAGCAGCGTGAACGCCAGCGTCCCCGCCAATCCAAAGGTCGTGGCGGCTGAAACCACCGGCAGCAACAACACCAGCCAATACTTGCTGTTGATGCCGTCGGTGAAGCCCATCAGCACAAAGCCCAGCGCGAGCTTCAGAACCATCCAGAAAACGCGGCTGCGGGTGGTGGGTACGGAGGGAATCTTGGGCTCCAAAATCTGCGCAATCCCCAGCGCCACCAACGGCACAATCTCGTACGCGTCGCCGATTTCGGTGGTCGCGAGCAGCGCTGCAAACGCCAGCACCCAGATGAAATCGTGTGGCCGGACCAGCCGCGTCCAGCGGAGCATTGGATGGTTAGGCAAGCGTGATATCCCAGTCGGGATTATGCCACAATAAGGGTACCCTCTCATGGCCAACCCAAGCATTCTGGATCAGGACCGGGCTCCCGGTTCCGAATCCCCAACCGCGAACGAATCCACCGGCTCTTTCGGCGATATTCTGTCGCAATTCGAACAGTCTCACTCCCACAAGGCGGAAGTGGGCGGAAAGGGCCTCGAAGGCACCGTAATCGCGGTTTCCGGCGAGTCCGTTTTCTTCGATATCGGCTACAAGATCGAAGGCACCATTCCGCTGGCCGAGTTCCAGGCGGCGGGCCAGACCGTCAAGCCGGGCGACAAGCTGCCGGTCTCCATCAAGGGACGCGGCCCGGAGGGCTACTACGAGCTTTCGCGCCTGAAAGTGGAGCGGCCCAAGGACTGGTCGTCGCTGGAAAAGGCTTTCGCCGATAAAGTCGCCATTCTGGGCGTCATCACGGCGGTGGTGAAGGGCGGCGTGAGCGTGGATGTGGGCGTGCGGGCCTTCATGCCGGCTTCGCGCAGCGGCGCCAAAGACCCGGCTGAGGTGGAAAAGCTGGTGGGCCAGGAAATCCGCTGCCGCATCATCAAGCTGGACGTGGCCGATGAGGACGTGGTGGTGGACCGCCGCGCCGTGCTCGAAGAAGAGGAACGCTCCATCAAAGAGCGCCGCTACGGCGAGATCAAGGAAGGCGAGACCATGCAGGGCAAGGTCCGCAGCCTCACCGATTTCGGCGCCTTCGTGGACATTGGCGGCGTGGATGCCTTGCTCCACGTGGCCGATATTTCCTGGGGACGCATCAACAAACCGGCCGACGTGCTGACCGTGGACCAGCAGGTGGAAGTCAAGGTGCTCAAAGTGGATGCCGCCAAACGGCGCATCTCCGTGGGCCTGAAACAGCTCCAGCCGCACCCTTGGGATCTGGCCGGCGAGAAATATAAGACCGGCGAGCGCGTGCAGGGCACGGTGACCCGCGTGGCCGATTTCGGAGCCTTCGTGGAGCTCGAAAAGGGCATCGAAGGTTTGATCCACCTCTCCGAGATGTCGTGGTCCAAGAAGGTGCGCAAGCCCTCCGACGTGGTCAAACCAGGCGACCAGGTGGAGGCCGTGATCCTGGGCGTCAATCCAGCCGACCGCCGCATCGCGCTGGGGCTGAAGCAAGCCCTGGGCGACCCGTGGGCCGACGCCGCGAAGAGATTTGCCGCCGGTACGGTGGTGGAAGCGCCGGTGACTTCCCTGACTAATTTCGGCGCCTTTGTGCAAGTCGCGGAAGGCGTCGAGGGCATGATCCACATCGGCGACATCACCGCCGAGAAGCGTCTCAATCACCCGCAGGAAGCCCTCAAGGTGGGCCAGCCGGTGAAGGCCGTAGTGCTTGAGATCGACAGCGAAAAGCGGCGTCTGCGCCTGGGCATCAAACAACTCGTGCCGACCGGCCTGGACGAATACATCGCCGAGCACAAAGAAGGCGATGTGGTCACGGGCCGCGTGGTGGATGTATCCACCGGGCGAGCGCGCGTCGAACTGGGCGAAGGCATTCAAGCCACATGCCGCCTCAGCCCAGCCGCGGCCGAGCCGGAAGAAAAGCCGGCCGAGACGAAAGTGGACCTCTCGTCGCTGACTTCCCTGTTGCAATCCAAGTGGAAGGGCGGCCAGAGCTCGAGCCCTCGCAACGAACCGGCCCGCGCCAGCCAGATTCGCAGCTTCCGCATCGCGAAGCTGGACCCGGCCGCCAAGAAGATTGAACTCGAACTGGCGTAGGTGGGACAGGCCATCGCCTTTTGTGGCCTGTCAATGCCTCGCTGAACCGCGGCCGGACGACAGACGACAAAAACAGACCGTCTGTCCCACCTCACCAGAATATAGAAACGCATTTACGGCAAGGCGCTGGGCTCGCTTTCCGCCGCTTCGGCGGGAGGCTCCGCTTCACTTGAAACCGCCGGCTGCTCCCAGCGGTCCAGATACACCGGGTAGCGCGCCAGCACCGTCCCATAGAGCAGGTGACCCAGCACGGTTGCGCGCTCCACATGCAGACGCGCCAACAGCGGAATCACGAGCTTCCAGATGCCGTGAAAGGAGAGGTAATACCACGCCAGGGCAAACGCCACGCTCCACAACAGGACGCGCCCCCGCGACATCCGGCCGCGCACCGCAAACGCAAACAGCGCGCCCAGCAGGCTGTAGATCAGCAGGTATAAGGCCAGGCCGCTGACGGTGCTCGAGACGAAGCCGGTGCGGATGGGCGCGTCGCCCGCGAACGCCGTGGCCATCAGATTCTCGGGCATCCAGAAACTGCGCCGCTGCCACGCGTAGCTCAAACCCAGCCACGCCAGCATCCAAAGCGCGCCCAACATGCCGGCTTGCAAGCCCGCCAATAAGAAGCGCAACGAATTTGCGGACCGGCTTTCCGCCGCAGCGTCCATATGATTCAGCCTATACTGACGTTAGGTGATAAGGCAAAAAACTTCTCTATGCATCGCGTGGTAGTCACCGGTATCGGTGCGGTTAGTCCCAACGGGATCGGGCGCGAGGCCTTCTGGCAAGCCTCCAAAAATGGCGTAAGCGGCGTGCGGCGGATCACGCGTTTCGACCCGTCGGAGTTTGCCGTCCAGGTGGCCGGACAGGTGCCCGACGAGTTCGACGAAACTCGCTACGTCACGGCGAAAGACCGGCCGCACGTCTCGCGCTCCGTGCCGCTGGCCGCGGCCGCCGTGGCCGAGGCGCTGGCCGACGCGTCGCTCGATGCAGCCGCCATGTCGCGCGACCAGCTCCGCGAGATCGGCGTCATCGTCGGCTCCGGCGGCGGCAGCCAGGATTTCACCGAAGAGCAATATCGCCTCTTCTACACCGGGCACTTCAAGCAGTGCAGCGTGTACACCATCCCCACCAGCACCATCGGCACGCTCGCCAGCGAAGTCTCCATGCGGTTCGGCTTCCGCGGCCTCAGCCACATCGTCTCCACCGGTTGCACGTCCTCCACCGACGCCATCGGCTACGCCATGCGCAACATTCAGGCCGGCGTGCTCCACACCGTGGTGGCCGGCGGCGTGGACGCGCCGCTGGCGCCTCTGATCCTGCGCGGTTTTCAGCTCATGCGCATCATGAGCACGCGCTGGAACCAGCAACCCGAGCGCGCCTCCCGCCCGTTTTCGAAAGATCGCGACGGCTTCGTCATCGCGGAAGGCGCCTGGTTCTTCATCCTCGAGGATATGGAGCGCGCCCGCGCGCGTGGCGCTCACATCTATGGCGAAATCGCCGGTTACGGCTCCACCTGCGAAGCCTACCACCGCGTGCGCCTGGAAGAATGCGGCGAAGAACCGGCGCGCGCCATTGGCATGGCGCTCGGCGAAGCCGGCATCCCGCCCTCCGAAGTGCAGTATGTCAACTACCACGGCACTTCCACCGAGCTCAACGACCGCGTGGAAACGCGCGCCATCAAGCTGGCTTTCGACGGCCACGCCTACAAACTGGCCGGCTCGTCGCTCAAGAGCCTGATTGGTCATCCGCAGGGCGCGTGCGGCGCCGCGGGCATCGCCGCCACGCTGCTCGCCATGCGCGACGGAGTTCTGCCTCCCACCATCAACGTGGATGAGTTCGATCCCGAGTGCGACCTCGATTACGTCACCGCTCCCGGCCGCCATCTCCAAATCGAGCACGCCGTTGGCAACTGCATCGCCTTCGGCAGCAAAAACTCGGCCGTGGCCTTACGCCGCGTCTGACCGCGATGCGCGCGCCGGTGATGTGGGGCGGATGTCCTGGTCCGGGCGCGGCCCCGCGGTCGCGCTCTTAGTGTGACAGGCGGCCGGGAGGTCCTGTCCTACTCGTATCTGAGTGCCACCACCGGGTCCAGGCGCGCGGCTTTGTTGGCGGGCCAGATGCCGAAGAACAGGCCCACCCCCACCGACATCACGATTCCCGTGACCGCAGCCCAGAGCGGCACGCTGGCCGGAATCGACGGGAATATCAGACGGCTGATCAGCGAAAGAATCCAGCCGAAGGCAATGCCCGCGATTCCTCCCAGGCCGGTCAGCGCCGCCGCTTCGATGAGGAACTGAATGAGCACGTCGGAGCGGCGCGCCCCAACCGCTTTGCGAATCCCGATTTCGAAGGTTCGCTCGGTCACCGACACCAGCATGATGTTCATCACGCCGATGCCGCCCACCAGCAGGCCGATCGAGCTCAACACCGCCATCACCAGAAACGTCATGGCGGTAATCTGCCGGAAATCGTTGACCATCTGTTCGGCTGTGGAGAGTGCGAAGTTGTCCGGCTTGTTGTAGGGCACGCGCCGGTCGATGCGCAGCACGGTGCGGACTTCGTCCAGCGCCTGCGGCAGCTTTCCGGGCTGGGCCGTCACCACGATGGCGCTTTCCCGCGCGTTCGGGTACATTTTCCGTATGGCCCCATAGGGCACCAGCACCCGCGTGTCGGTGTCTCCGAAGAACGAGGCCGCGGGCCGCAGCATGGTGCCAATCACCTGGAGCTCGTGGCCGTCCACCAGAATCGTCTTGCCCACCGCGTCGACGTTGGCGTAGAGGCCCTTCTCGATGTCCTGGCCGATCACGGCCACGGGCATGCGCCGGCGGCTCTCTTCGTCCGTAAAGAAACGCCCGCGGTGAATGTCCACCTGCCCGCCGCGCGCGTAGGCCTCCTCCACGCCCATCATGTTGACGTCGTAGACGTCGTTGCCTTTGTAGCGGGCGTTGTTCATCCCCGGGGCGAACAGCATCGAAGAAACGTCTTCTATCGATTTACAGCGCTCGCGGATGTCCACCGCGTTCTGGTAGGTCAGGTCTTTACGCGTGCGCTCCTCGGCCGTCAGGTTGCTCCTCCGCGGGCCCACGGGAAATTTGAAGACGATGATCGAGTTCGGGCCGAAGCTCCGCAGTATCCCCGTAATGGAGGCGTCAAAGCCCGCGAGAATGGCCGCCACCCCGATGATCGTGCCGGTCCCGATGATCACCCCCAGCACCGTCAGGAAGGCCCGCAACTTGTGGCTGCGGATGGTTTGGAACGCCAGCACGAGTCCGTTCGAAAAAGTCTGGCCCGACATCCCTTACCTCTCCACCCGCAAGGCTTCGATGGGATCCAGCAGGGACGCCCGCCGCGCCGGGTAGATGCCGAAAAACAGCCCCACCGTGGCCGACAACCCCACCCCTACGATCACCGATGTCCAGGGCAGCGCCATCGGCACCGAGGTCAGGTTGCGCACCGCAAACGCCACCAGCCACGCCAGGACCACGCCCACGAGGCCGCCGGCCGCCGAAAGCACCGACGCTTCCACCAGGTATTGGTTCAGGATGTCGCGCCGCCGCGCGCCCAGCGATTTGCGAATGCCGATCTCGTGCGTCCGCTCCGTCACCACGGCCAGCATGATGTTCATGATGACCACGCCGCCCACCACCATGAACACCGAGACGATCCCCACGGCCATGCCCGCGATAGTCGCCGTCAGGCGTTCCCACAGGCTCACAATCGTGTCGGAAGCGTACACGCTGAAGTTATCGGCCTGCCCCGGCGTCAGGTGCCGGTACGACCGCAGCAGCACGCGCACTTCGTCCTCGGCCTCCATCAGGTGTGGCTGGTCGATGGCCTTGGCCACCAGGCGAATCCCGCTATGGCTGCCATAAGTCTTGAAGTAGCTCTCGATGGGGATCATCACGAAGTTGTCCTGCGAGTTGCCGAAGACGCTGCCCAGAGTCTTGGCAACTCCCACCACCTCGTACGGGTTGCCTTCCACGGCGATGGTCTTGCC
>JBEKQS010000037.1:0-27253 GCA_049519475.1 Bryobacteraceae bacterium
GCATCATGTTCCCGGACCTGCATTCCACCTGGACGGAACGCAGCAACAGGGCGAGGCGCAGTTGTTTTTCTCGCTCTACTTCGCCATGACCGGCCTGCACGCCCTGCACATGGTGATCGGCGTGGGAGTGCTGCTCTTCCTGATCCGCCAGGCTCAAAAGGGCAAATACTCGGCCGAGTACATGACCCCGGTTGACATCGGCGGCCTGTACTGGCACTTCGTCGACATCATCTGGATCTTCCTGTTCCCGCTGTTGTATCTGATTGACCGTCACTTAAAGGGATAGCAAGCCATGAGCGAGCACATCGATAGCGTCAAAACCTACGCCCTGGTCTTCGCCGCGCTGATCGCGGCGACGGTAGGAACCACCGCGGTAGCATTTGTCGACCTCGGCCCCTTCAGTGTCGTGGTCGCCCTCTTAATCGCCGTCTGTAAGATGTTGTTAGTCGCTCTCTTCTTCATGCACGTGCGCCACTCCACGCGACTCACGCGCCTGGTAGTGCTGGGCGGCTTGTTATGGCTTCTGATCCTGCTAGCCCTGACGATGAGCGACGTCCTGACCCGTGGCTGGGTCGGCGTGCCGGGACGGTAGGACAGGCATCCTTGCCTGTCCTACCGGGCAAAGCCCGGCACCGGGCAAAGCCTGGCAACTCATCACAGCGACCGCAGCGGGGTTCCGTTGGGATTCACGGCCTCTTCATCCCGGCGCGTAGGGTAATACTTCTTCTTGATCTCAAGTTTGTAGAAGAGAACCCCATCTATTCCGTGAACGTCTGATTTGCGGACTCGACGCGTCCAGATACGACTGAACGCTAGATTGAGTCTCGTGGGATCATGCCGCTCGACAACTTCGTCGATGAACGCCACGTCGGTCCCGGGCGTAAATATCAGATTGAATTCCTTCTCAGTGGCGGCGAAGATGTCATAAACACAGTTCACGGCGCCGTCGATAATCTGAATGTTCTTCATGTGTAATTCCGCCGTTTTCCTGCCGGCGGCGCCGAAGACGCACACGTCCCCTATAGGTGGCACTTGCTTAGTCTTTTTCGTCACCCTTCACTGGAGCGTTTCCCCGACCAGCCTTCTTGAGGACCCGCTTTGCCCCTCCCATATCACCTCGTTCGGCGCGTTCACGGAAATAATCTTCGGTCCTGAGGGCCGACAACTTCTCGGCCACGGCCACGTTGATGAACTGATTCAGCGCGACACCTTCGGTTTCGGCAACCCGGCGGGCTTCGTCCAGTAGAGAAGTTTGCAGACGCAAACTTACGTTACTCTTTCTCATTTCGTCGTCGAACCTCCTTCCACGCATCGCGCGGCCTTAGAACGCGAATACCGAATTGCCGGGCAGCCTCGGCCAGATGGCGCACATTGAACGTGACCAACCAGTCGGCACCGCCGTTGACCGCTGTTTCCAGCACCATCTCGTCGGCGGGGTCCTTCAACTGGGGGCGCCACAAGAAGCTGATCGGAACGGGAATCAGCACCGTCGCGAGAGCATCTAGGACTTCATTGACTTCCTTCGAAGTTAGCCCGCTCGCGTCCATGTGCTCTGGCCTGGTCATGACGGCTTCATACTCCACCATCAAAGGCACCGATACGAGCACTTCAATTGAACCATCCAAAACGCTGATCAGCAGTTGCCTCGACGCGCCCCGGTCACTGCGCAGCGCCGCCACGAGCACGTCCGTATCGAGGACAAGCCGCAAAAAGCCTCCGGATTTACGATATCACATGCAATAGCACCTCGGGAAGTGCTCAAATGGTTAGCCCTTACCGCAGCAAATCTTCCAACTGAATCCGTGTATCCGTCCTCGCGTCCCGATACTTCACGATCACGGGCGTATACACCGAAATACCCCAGTCTTTTCCCGGACCGCTGGTAATCGCGCGCGTGCCCGCGATCACCACGGCCTCTTCCGGAATCACCAGCGGCTCATCTTCCGTCGCACGGTACACCGTCAGCCGCACCAGGTCGTAGACCGGCGTGGAGCGGTTCAGAATCGTGCCCGTGCCCAGCACCGCCCGCCGCTTCACCACCGTGCCTTCGTAGATGCCGCAATTGCCGCCCACCAGCACTTCATCTTCGATGATCACCGGCAGCGCGCCCACCGGCTCCAGCACGCCGCCGATCTGGCTGGCCGCCGAAATGTGGCAGTTCTTCCCCACTTGCGCGCAGCTTCCCACCAGGGCGTGCGAATCCACCATCGTCCCATCGTCCACATACGCCCCGGCGTTGATGTACATCGGCGGCATGCAGGTGACGCCCTGACCCACGAAACAGCCGTCGCGGATGCTCGAACCGCCGGGCACAATTCGCACTTTGCTCTGTACGGTAAAGTGCTTCACCGGATAGGTCGACTTGTCGAAGAACGGGAGCCGGTGCTCATCCACCGACATGTCGATCACGCCGCCCATGCGGAACCCCAGCAGAATGCCCTTCTTGACCCAGCCGTTGACGCGCCAACCCGTGGGTGAGGAAGCGTCCGGCTCGGCGGCGCGAATCAGCCCTTCGTTCAGCGCCGCTTTGAATTCGGCGAAAAGCTGAAAGTGGGCATCTTCATAAAACGCCGGCTTCTCGTCGAACAGTTTCTCGATTTCAGTCCGCAACCGGCACCTTCCCCATTAGCCCTGCTGCCTCCACTACGGCCTCGATCTTCGCGAGGGTCTCCTTGCCCGGCGGGCACATCGGCAGCCGCCAGACCGCCTCGATCAGCCCCATCAGCGCCATCGCTGCCTTCACCGGAATCGGATTGGACTCGAGGAAGTTCATGTTCATGAGCGGCAGGTACCGCGCCTGCAGGCGCCGCGCCGTCTCGAAATCGCCTTCCAGGCAGGCCTGCGCCAGCAGGGTCATCTCGCCCGGAATCTCGTTCGACACCACCGACACCACGCCGCGGCCGCCCAGGGCGGCGAGCGGGATGGTGATGGCATCGTCTCCCGAGAGAACCAGGAAATGCGGCGGTACCTGGTGCACCACGTTGGCCATCTGGCCGATGTTGCCGGAGGCTTCTTTCACGCCCACAATATTCTTGATCTTCGCCAGCCGCGCCAGCGTGGCCGGTTCGACGTTGACGCCGGTGCGTCCCTGCACGCTGTAGACAACGATCGGCAACTTCACCCCCTCGGCGATGGTTTTGTAGTGACGGTAGAGGCCTTCCTGTGTAGGCTTGTTGTAGTACGGGGTCACGGAAAGAATGCCGTCGGCGCCGATGCGCTCGATCTCGCGCGCCAGCTCGATGACTTCCCGCGTGTCATAGCCGCCCGCGCCGGCCAGCACCGGCACTTTCCCGCGAGCTTCCTCGACCGTGATCTCGACCACGCGCAGATGCTCTTCGCGCGAAAGCGTTGGGCTCTCGCCGGTGGTCCCGCATGGCACCAGAAAATTGATGCCCGCCGTTACCTGCCTCCGCACTAACTTGCGCAGTGTCTCCTCATCCAGCGACAAATCCTGCCGGAACGGCGTCACCAGCGCGGTGCCACATCCCGTAAACATGTCCCACCTCCTACCCGAATACGATTTCTGCGAACTCGTGAAAACCTCTCTTGCCGACGACCCATGTAGCGGCCTGCAGCGCGCCGCGCGCGAATCCTTCGCGGCTGCGCGCCGTGTGGCGCAGCGTAATGGTATCGGCGGAAGAATCAAAACCAATCTCGTGCGTACCGGGATGCGCGCCGGCCCGGTTGCTGCCGGTCGAGATGGCGCGCGTGTAGCCGGCATTCTTCATTTCCTGCACCAGCTTGAGCAGCGTGCCCGAGGGCGCGTCCTTCTTGGTGGAATGGTGAATCTCCCACGCCCAGGCGCCGTATTCCGGCTGCCTTTCGAGCAGCCGCGCGGCCTCGCTCACCAGGCGGAAGAAGGCATTCACGCCGACGGAATAATTGGGGCTCCAGACCAGCCCGGTGCCGTTCGCTTCCACCGCCCGCTTCACCGCATCCACGTGTTCCAACCACCCCGTAGTCCCGATCACGATGTTGACGCCCAGGGCGGCGATCCCTTCCACGTTGCGGCGCACCGCCGCGGGAATGGAAAAGTCGATGGCTACGTCGATGCCACGGAAATTCTCCGCGGTCAGTCCTTCGAAGTTGGCGTTGTTGAACTCATCCAGCTTGAGCGCCACGGCGAAACCATATTCCGAGGCAAGCTGCTCGATCAGCCGGCCCATCTTGCCGTAACCCACAATGGCCAGGCGGCGCGGCTCAGGCATGGATGGCCTCGTTGCGTTCGAAGACGCCGGCATCGAGCGTCGAAAAGAACTCGCGGTGGAGCGCCTCCACCGTGGGCCGCAGATCGGCTTCCGCCACCACGAAACTGATATTGAGCAGCGAAGCGCCCTGCGAGATCATGCGGATGTTGATGCCGTCGAGGGCCATGAACACGCGGCGCGCCACTCCTGGAGTGTATCGAATATTTTCGCCCACCAGACACACGATCACATTGTCGTGCTCCACCGCCGGCTCCGCGAACTGGCGAAGCTCGGAGAGGATCGCGTCGATGCTCGCGGCATTGTCGATGGTCAGCGAGACGCTCACCTCCGAAGTCGCCACCATATCCACGGGCGTTTCGAAACGGTCGAAGACGTCGAAGATGCGCCGCAGAAATCCGTGCGCCATCAGCATGCGCGTGGACTGTATGTTCACCAGCGTGATCTTGCGTTTGCAGGCGATCGACTTGACCACGTTGGCGCACGGCACCGGCTCGGCCGTGATGCGCGTGCCGGCCACGTCCGGCCGCCGCGAGTTGAGGATCAGAACCGGAATGTTCTTTTCCACCGCCGGGACCACCGTGGCCGGGTGCAGCACTTTGGCGCCGAAATACGCCAGCTCGGCGGCTTCGGCGAAGGAGATGTTCTTGACGCGATGGCCGCCCGGCAAAATGGCCGGATCCGCCGTGAGCATGCCATCCACATCCGTCCAGATCTGGATTTCCTCGGCGCCGATTCCCGCGCCTATGATCGACGCGCTGAAATCGGAGCCGCCGCGCCCCAGCGTGGTTGTGACGCCATCCAGCGTGGCGGCGATGAAGCCGCCCATGACCACCACCGACTTTTCCGCCATCGGCGGAATGGCATGCGCCAGGCGCCGGTAAGTCTCCGCGAAATCGGGCGCGGCCTGCGTATGCCGCTTGTCGGTGATGACCACCTCGCGCGAATCCAGGTGCGTGGCCGCCATCCCGAAGTGGCGGAACGCCAGCGTCACGATGTAGCTGGAGAGCCTTTCGCCGTAGCTCGAAATGGCGTCCACCGAGCGCGGCGTCAGTTCGCCCAGCACCGCCAATCCCTTCACCAGCTCGGTTAGTTCCTGAAAGTGCTCGTCCAGAAAGCGGTCCAGACCGGCGCGCTCCTCGAGCGGCACCACCTGCCGCGCTTCGCGGGAATGGTAGTCGCGCAGGTCGTGGATCTGGCGGATGTAATCCTCGCGCCGGGCTTCGATGGCAGCGGCGGCGATGGCCAGAAGCCGGTTGGTGGTCTTCCCCATCGCGGAGACCACCACCACCGGCCGTCGCTCTTCGCGCGCTTTCACAATGCCCGCGACGCGTTCGATGGCGGCCGCCGATTCCACCGACGTGCCGCCAAACTTCATGACGATCATCGGTCCAGCATCCCTTCCGAGTGCATCAGCTCGGCGTTCAGAACAGCGGCTCCCGCGGCGCCGCGCACGGTGTTGTGCGCCAGCGCGACGAATTTGTAGTCGAGAGCCGGGCAGGCGCGCAGGCGGCCCACGCAGGCTGTCATGCCGCGGTCGCGATCGGCGTCTTTGCGCGGCTGCGGCCGGTTAGCTTCTTCCAGGTAGAGCACCGGCCGCGGCGGCGCGCTCGGAAGCTCGCGCTGCTGCGGCAGTGCGGTGAAGACGTCAAACGCGTGCCGCACGTCCGCCTCGCTTGGCTTGGAAGAGAACTCCACGGAGATTGTCACCGTGTGGCCGTCCACCACCGGGACGCGGTTGCAATGCGCGCTCACCTTGGCCGCCAGCGGCTCGATGTGGTCGTCCTGGAATTCGCCCAGAATCTTCTGGGTTTCCTGCTGCATTTTTTCTTCTTCGCCGCCAATGAACGGGATCACGTTGCCGACAATGTCCATCGACGGCACGCCCGGATATCCGGCGCCTGAGATGGCCTGCAGCGTGGTGGCGACGACGCGGGTGATGCCGAATTGCTTCAGCGGCGCCAGACCCATGGTGAGCACGATGGTGGAGCAGTTCGGATTGGTGACGATCTGCCCTTTCCATCCCCGCGCGCGCTGCTGGCCGGGCACCAGCCTGAGGTGATCCGGATTGATTTCCGGAACCAGCAGCGGAACGTCGCGCTCCATGCGGTGGTTGCGCGAATTGGAGACCACTACGTGGCCGGCTTGTGCGAAGGCGCGTTCAATGTCGGTGGCGACCGATGCATCCATGGCCGAAAAGAGCAAGCGCGGCGCATTGCCCGGCTTCGAATCTTCCACCGTCAGGCGAGCGACGGAATCGGGCAGTCCGCCCGCCAGGTGCCACGTCATTGCGTCGCGGTACACCTTGCCGGCCGAGCGGTCGCTCGCCCCCAGCCACGTAAGTTTGAACCACGGGTGGCCTTGTAAGAACTTAATAAAATGTTGCCCCACCATTCCGGTGGCGCCGAGGATGCCTACTTCGAGCGTTTGCATAAGTGCCTTACGATTCGTTGATAGATTCCGACCGCTTCCACTAACTCGCGTTTGGCCACGCGCTCTTCCAGCGTGTGCGCCACATGAATCGACCCGGGGCCAATCAAGAACGGTTCGCCCCATTGGCCGTTGAATGCCGGAATATCGGTGGTGAAGGCCACCACCGTGGACGGAATGCCAGCCACCGCGTTCAGCCGCAGGGCCGGAATTTCGATCACCTCGCGCAGTTCCGCGAGCCCCTGGACCGCCTTGGCCAGCGCCGCCTTGGTTGCGGAGGAATCGCCCACCAGGCGGATCATGACATCGGCGTGGGCTTCGTCCGCGATGACGTTGGGCGCGCGCCCGCCGGAGACGGTGCCGATGTTGAGAGTGCTGGGCCCGAGCAGTTCGTCGACGGGCAGCGGGATGCGCCGGATGGCGGCGAGCGCCTCGATCAGTTTGTGAATGGCGGAATCGCCCAGCTCCGGGTAGGCCGAGTGCGCCATCTTTCCGCTCGCCGCCACTTCGTAACGCAGCGCGCCCTTGGAACCCAGCGCCAGCTTGTTTTCGGTGGGCTCGCCGTTGATGATGTAGCGCGAGCCGCGCGGGTCGGCGGCCGCGCGCATTGCGCCGGCGCTGTTGCGCTCTTCACCCACCACGAAAAGCAGGCCGATGGATCGCTGGCCCGTCTCGAGCAGCGCCACGACCGCCGCCACCATGGCGGCAATAATGCCCTTGGCGTCGCAGGCGCCGCGTCCCCAGATGCTTTCGTCATCCTCGCCCGAAGCGAAAAACGGCGGCACCGTATCCATGTGAGTGGAGAGAGTAACGTCCAGGCGCTCGCCCCACTGCGCGAAGAGATTGAAGCGCCGGGGCTCCACTTCCATGCGCTCCACGTGACCGTCGTACCTCGCGGCCAGAGGGGCCAGGCATTCGAACAGAAAGTTGCCGATCCGTTCTTCGTTGTTGGTAATCGATTCGATATCGATCAGCGCGCGCGTGAGTTCAATGACATTCATTGCGTGAACCTCGGGGGAGACTAAAGAGAAGGATAGAACGGCCGATCGACCGGCGCATCTTCATTCCCGATAGCGCTCCACCCGCCTGAGAAACGAGTGACAGTGGGCAGGTATTAGCCCGACCCCCCAACCGGAAAGGACTGAGCTTCCCTCGCGGTTTCGGCGGAAACTACCGGCCCCTTTGGTCCGGGCTTCCGAAGCGCAATCGGAATACCAGCCCGGCTACTCATGGCCGCCGCACCTCTACCAGAAGCTTCAGAATACCGGGGGCCGGCGGGCTAAGTCAAATTTCCTCCGCTTCCTCTGCGCTCTCAGGTCTTGACTTGCTTGCCGGTCTATGCGTTTGCTTCGCGCCTCGGCGGTGAATTCTCCCAGCATGTCATAATAATGAAAATGGCCTCGGCAGCGGCCCAAACGGTTCTCCGGTACAAATTTAAGGCAGCGCCTTACAGCAGCCATGCGCTGCTGCTGGCCGAGTTTCCCCTCCACGGGGAAAGCCGGCGCGTGCTCGATGTGGGCTGCGCGGTGGGCTACCTCTCGGAGATTTTGGCGAACCGCGGCTACGCGGTCAGCAGCATCGATTGGCCCAATACGCCGCATCCCCCAACCATTGAGTTTGCCGGCGCCGATTTGGATAACGGGCTGCCGGCGTTGACCGGCCCCTTCGATTACATCATTTGCGCCGACGTGTTGGAACATTTGCGGGCGCCGCTCGATTTGCTCAAGGAGTGCCGGAACCTGATGGCGCCCGGCGCCACACTCATGGGGTCGCTGCCCAACAGCGGCCATGCCTGGTTCCGGTGGAACGTGCTGAGAGGCCGCTTCCCGCAGCACGAGCGCGGCCTGTTCGACAGCACGCACCTGCATTTTTACACTTGGGACGGATGGGTGGAACTGTTCCGCCGCGCGGGGCTGCGGATCGAAACCGCCCGCTCCTCGGGCGTGCCGCTGGGCCTGGCCTTTCCGCGATGGGACGGCAAGCCGGCAGTGCGCGCGATGGAACGCCTGTCGTTTGAATCCGCGCGAGTCTGGAAAAACCTGTTCGCGTACCAATTCATTGTCCGCGCCCGGGCGGAGCGCACCGAATGAGCTTGAAGAAACCTAAAGTAGTGGTGGTCATGCCGGCCTACAATGCCGCCAAGACGCTGCATATGACGTACGCCGACCTGCCGCGCGACATGGTCGACCTGGTCATCCTGGTGGATGACGGCAGCTCCGATGAAACCGCCAAGATCGCGCGCGAACTGGGCCTCGAGCTCTTCGTGCACGACCGCAATTACGGCTACGGCGCCAACCAGAAGACCTGCTATCGCGAGGCTCTGCGCGCCGGCGCGGACATTATCGTGATGGTGCACCCGGATTATCAGTACGATCCGACACTCCTGCCGGAGATCATCAAACCGATTCAAGACGGCGTGGCGGACGTGGTGCTGGGCTCGCGGCTCATGGGCGTCCACCCCATGAAGCAGGGCATGCCGTGGTGGAAGTACATCTCCAACCGTTTTCTGACGATTGCCGAAAACGTCGTGTTCCGGTTGCATCTTTCCGAATACCATACCGGTTATCGGGCCTTCGACCGGGAGGCGCTGGAATCCGTGAACCTGGCGATGAACTCCGACAAGTTCATCTTCGACCAGGAAATCATGGCGCAACTGGTCAACATCAAGATGCGGATCACCGAAGTGCCGGTGCCTACCAGGTACTTCAAACAGGCATCGTCGGCGTCGTTCATCGCCAGTTCCATCTATGGCGTCTCGATTCTATGGCTGCTGGCGCGGTATCTGTTGCACCGGTCGGGCATCATCCGCCAGCGGCGCTTCCAAAGCCTGGAGCGGCGCTACCGCAACGCGGGCGAAGTCAAACGCCAGGCCAACTGACTTGAAGATGCGTGTTTCCAGGCTGGCGCCCGCCGCTTTGCTCGCCGCACTGAACCTCTTCATCTCCTGGCGCCTCTTCAAAGTCGAATACACCAACCACTTGAGCTCGATCGAAGGCGCATGGATCTCCATCGCGCGCTACATCTCGACGCATTGGGGCGATTTCTCCTGGTGGCCGCTCTGGCACTGCGGCATGCCCTATCCGGACACCTACGTTCCCCTGCTCCATCTGGTGGTGGCGATGGTCGCCACGCTCGGCGGAATCTCCGCCGCTCACGCCTACCACGCCGTCGTTGGTGTCGCCTACTCGCTCGGCCCGGTAACGCTTTACTACATGGCAGTCCGGCTGGGTTCCACGCGCGGGGCCGCCTTCCTCTCGGCCCTGTTCTATTCGCTCTTTTCCCCCTGCACTCTCTTGATGCCGGACATGGCCCGCGATGCCGGCGGCTTCTGGTACGGCCGCCGTCTCCAGGTTCTCACCGTCTACGGCGAAGGAGCCCACGTCTCCGCCATCACCCTGCTGCCCATCGCCATTCTCGCTCTCGAATATGCGCTCCACCGGCGCACCGGCCGGGCCTTCGGCTGCGCGGCTCTGTCCCTCGCGCTGGTCTTCCTCACCAATGTCCCCGGAACCATGGCCACCGCGCTGGCGGTCTTCTGCTGGCTGTCGGTCCAGCCCTCCGGCCGCCGCCGCGCCGCGTGGATCATCGCTGCCGGCGCCGCTGTTTTCGCCTACGCACTTGCCTGTTACGGAATCCCGCCCTCCAGCCTCCGCACCGTCTTCGGCAACGTCGGCCCCATGCACGAAGGCTTTTCCGCAAGCCTCCGCAACACTCCATTCCTGTTGGTGCTGGTTCTGGCCGCGGCGGCCGGGCTCGGCTATTCTCTCACGCGCACCCGCCTGCCTCTGCTTCTGCGATTCGCCGTCCTCCACTTTGCGCTCACGGCCCTGCTGGTCCTCACCGCCAAATCGAACACGTTCGAGCTGCTGCCCCAGGTGGGACGCCTCCACCTGGAGATGGAAATCGGTGCATGCCTGATCTTTGGGACCGCCGCCTGGTACATCTACCAGCGGATGCCGCGCTGGATGCGCCCCATCGTCCTGGTCCTCTGTCTCGTCCCGGTGGGCATACAGGTGGTCCACTACCGCTACCACGCCAAATTGGACACCCAGCGCGCCGACCTCTCCACCCGCTCCGAGTACGTCAGCGCCCGTTGGGCGGGCGCCCACCTCCCCGGCCAGCGCTTCTACGTCGCCGGCTCCACATCCTTCTGGTGGAATGCCTTCACGGACAACCCGCAATTGATCGGCTGCTGCGATCAAGGCTTGTCCATGCCCGTGCTGGCCAACCTCCCGTACCTGGTGAACATACCCGGCCAAGCGCCCGGACGCGCCGAACTCACCAAAGCCTACCTGCAAGCCCTGGGCGTCCAAGCCATGGTCGCGAGCGGCCCCGGCAGCACCGACGAGTACAAGGACATCCAGTCGCCGGAACGCTTCGAAACCCAATTTCCGGTCTTACACCGCGAACTCGGCGATACCATCTACGCCATCCCGCAGCGCAGCTCGTCGCTGGCCCACATCGTCCGCCCGCAGGAGTTGGTGTCCGCTCCCATCCAATCCGCCGCCGTCGTGACCTACGCCGCCGCCATCGAGGACCCAGCCCGCCCCACCGCCGATTTCGAATGGCTCCGCAATGGCACCGCCCGCATCCGCGCGACCCTTTCCGCCAACGACCTGATATCCGTGCAAGTCGCCTGGTTTCCCGGCTGGACAGCCACCGATCAAGGCCAACCGATCCCGATCACTTCCGACGGTCTCGGTCTCCAACTCCTCCACCCGGTCCGCACCGGCCCCGTGGAAATCCTCCTCCGCTGGACCAACCGTCCCGACCAGTTTCCCGCCGCTCTCATCTCCCTATCCGCGCTGGCCACCCTCGTCTTCCTGCTCATAAACAGGCGTCGGACTCACTCTCCGGGCCGCGTGTCATAATGGTGGAAATTGAAGCTCCCCCAATTCCTGCTCGCCAGCCGCACCCCCCCCGGAGCGGACTCGACCCCCGCAGGGAACCGCGACCGCAAGGGGCTCCCCTGGCGCCAAATCCTGGTCGACCTCTTCCTGGTCTTCCTCTACACCGCGATTCTGATCCGCCCGTACTTTAAGGCGAGGTACGAGGATAAGTGGGGTTCCATCGAAAGCACCTTCATCTCCGATGCGCGCTTCTTGGCCGAGCACTGGCCGCATCCCCAGTGGCAGCCCCTCTGGTATGCCGGCACGCGCTTCGACTACATCTATCCGCCCGCCCTGCGCTACGGCACGGCCGCCATCATCAAGCTCACCGGCTTCTGGCCCGCCAAGGCTTACCACTTCTACGTGTCTCTGTTCTACGCGCTGGGCATCGCCGGCGTCTATCTGCTGCTGCGCGTGGGAACGAATTCGCGTGCCTGCGCCTGGTTGGGCGCGGTGGCGACTTCGCTCATGTCGCCCATTTTTCTCTTCCTGCCACGCTTCCGCGGCGACGCCTGGATGCTGCAGCCCCAGCGCCTGGGCGTGCTCGTCAAATATGGCGAAGGCCCGCACATGACCGCGCTGGCGATTATTCCCATAGCGCTGGCTTTCACCTGGCTCGCGCTCGACCGGCGCAGGCCCTGGGCCGTGGCGCTGGCCGCGCTTGCCTGCGCCGCCGTCGCCTCCACGAATTTCTATGGGGCAAGCGCGCTGGCGGTCTTCTATCCCACCCTCGTCTGGGCTTTCTGGATCACCCGGCAGGAAAAGCGCATTGTCGCTCCCGCGGTCGCCATACCATTGCTCGCCTACGGGCTGACGGCTTTCTGGCTGGTGCCTTCCTATTTCAAGGTCACCTCCGAGAACATGAAATACGTCTCCGAACACGGCACCACCTGGTCCATCTGGGTGGCCGTCGGGGTGGCCATCGTTTTCGCCATCTCGACCGATCGGCTGGCGCGCGCCAAGCCACACCACACCTGGAGCGTCTTTGTCGCCGGCAGCGTCCTCTTTTTTTCTTTGAACGTCCTTGGGAACTTCTACTTCAACTTCCGCATCGCCGGCGAACCCATTCGCCTCCTGCCGGAGCTCGACATGGTCTACATCATGGGCATCCTCCTGCTCCTGCGCTGGATGTGGGACCGCCCCGGCATCGCAGGGCGCGGCGTCGCCATCGCTCTGGTGCTTGCCGCGTTCTGGACCGCCACCGGTTATATCCGCCACGCCTGGCACGTGTTCCCGCAAACGCCCGACTACCAGAATCGCGTGGAATACCGCGTCACCGACTGGATCTGGAAGAACATGCCGGATGCGCGCATCTACCCCACCGGCTCCGTGCGCTTCTGGTACGATGCCTGGCACGACCTGGCCGAACTCGGCGGCGGCTCCGATCAGGGCCTGTTGAATCCGCAGGCCGAGCCGGCGCAGTGGGAGATCAACCTGGGCCGCAAAGCCGCGCCCACTATCCTCTGGCTGCAGGCCTTTGGCTCGGACGCGGTCTTCGTTTCCGACCAGCGCTCGCAGGAAATGTTCAAGGACATCGAAGCCCCCCAAAAGCTCTCCGGGAAAGTGCCGGTGCTGTTCGACGACCAGCAGGGCAATGTCCTCTACCAGATCCCGCGCCGCTTCCCGGCGCGCGTTCGCGTCGTCGATACCGCCCGGCTGAATGCCCTAAAGCCGCCGCGCGGCAATGAAGACATGGAGAACGTCGGCGCTTACGTCGACGTGATCGAAAAAGGCCCCGATGTGGCCGCCACGCTGACGCGCGAAGGAACCGACGCCCTGCTGGTGCGCGCGAAGATCGAACCCGGCCAGTCGGTCCTGGTGCAGGAAAGCTACGATCCAGCCTGGCAAGCCTGGTCGGGCGGCCAACCACTGCTGATCCGAAAAGACGCCATGAGCTTTATGGTGGTGGACGCGCCGCCGGGAGATCGGGAAATCCGCCTGGAATTCACGACTCCGCTCGAAAACCGCATCGGCCGCATCGTGACGCTGCTCACCATCCTCATCCTCATCTCGCTCGCCCTATTCCGGGTCCGGCTGGAGCGTTTGGTATGAAGCGCCGGCGAAAGTGGCTGGCATGAAGCTGCATCGCCAGATCCTGCTGGATTTCCTGATCCTCTTCCTGGGCGCTGCCGCGCTGGTGCGCCCGTACTTCACCCACAAGTACACCGATCAGTGGCCTTCCATCGAGAGCACTTTCATCTCCGACGCGCGCTTCCTGGCCGAGCACTGGCCGCATCCACGCTGGCAGCCCCTGTGGTACACCGGCACCCGCTTCGACTACATCTACCCGCCCGCCGTGCGTTACGGCACCGCCCTGCTTTCCAAGGTGACGGGCTTTTGGCCGGTCAAGGCCTACCACTTCTATACGATGTTCTTCTACAGCCTGGGCATCGCCGGAGTGTACCTGCTGATCCGCGCGGCGGGCCGCTCACGCGGCGCGGCGTGGTTGGGCGCGCTGGCGGCCGCGCTCCTCTCGCCATCCTTCTTGTTCCTGAGAGAGTTCCGGTTCGATTCGGGAAATCTGGTTCCGGTACGCCTCGGCGTCCTGCTCCGTTACGGCGAAGGCCCGCACATTACGGCGCTTTCGCTGCTCCCCTTCGCCCTCGCCTTCTGCTGGCGCGCGTTGGACCGGCGCCGTCCCGCATCCCTGGCTCTGGCGGCGATCTTCTGCGCGGCGGTGGTGTCCAACAACTTCTATGGCGCGACGGCGCTCGCGATTTTCTATCCCATCCTGCTATGGAGTTTCTGGGTCACCGGCCGCCGCTCCTCCATGGCGATTCCGGCCGTCGCCATTCCGGCTCTGGCCTATGGACTGGCTGCCTTCTGGATGGTGCCTTCCTACATTCGAATCACCGCCCACAATCTTCAGTACGTGGCCCTGCCCGCGACTACGTGGTCGATCTGGGTCGCCGCCGCCGTGGTGCTGGCGTTTGGCTGCGCCAGCTACAAGCTGGCGGGCTCGAAGCCGGAGCGCAGGTGGGCCGTTTTTGTGGCCGGCTGTCTGCTGTTCTTCTCGCTATACGTGCTCGGCAACCACTTTCTCGATTTCCGCGTGGGCGGCGATCCACGCCGGCTGGTGCCGGAGTTCGACCTGGTCTTCATTCTGGCGGCGGTGCTGGCGCTGGAGTGGCTCTGGTTCCGTCCCGGCAAAGCGCGCAAGATCGCGGTGGCGCTGCTCGTGCTGGTTGCCTTTTTCCCGGCGAAGAAATACGTCCGGCACGCCTGGACCGTGGTCGCGCCCTGGCCGGATTACCAGTCGCGCTTCGAGTATCGCGTGACGGACTGGCTGGCGCGGCACGTGCCCGAGGCGCGTGTCTGCCCTTCCGGGTCGTTGCGCTTCTGGTTCGATGCCTGGCACAACCTGACGGAACTCGGCGGCGGCTCCGATCAAGGGCTGCTGAATCCCCTTGAGTATGTGGGGCAATGGGAAATCAACGCGGGGACCGATCCCGCCATCGCGCTTCTCTGGTTGCAGACTTTCGGCGTGGACGTCATGTACGTGGCCGGACCGAGTTCCAACGAACCGTACAAGGACGTCCAGCATACCGAGAGGTTCGCGAAAATCGGTCCTCTGCTCTTCGACGACGGCCACGGCGACGCGCTCTACGGCACTCCGCGCCGCTGGGCGCCGCGCGTCCGCGTAGTGGATACGGCGCTCCTCGATGCGCAGCAGACGCCGCGCACCACCGAGGACGTGGAACGCCTGCGGCCCTATGTAGACGCGATCGAGAATGGACCGGATTCGCCGGCGACGCTCGAACGGCCCGACCCGGACCAGATTTTGGTGCACGTCAAGCTGAACGCGGGCCAGTCCGTCCTGCTGCAGGAAACGTGGGACCCGGCGTGGCAGGCCTGGCGAGGCGACGCGCGCCTTCGCTTGCGCAAGGATGCGATGGGCTTCATGGTGGTGGATGCGCCGCCCGGCGACGGCGAAATACGGCTGGTGTTCGCCATGCCGCTCGAAAACCGCGTGGGCTGGGTGCTGACCGGCATTTCGTTGGCCGTGCTGGCCGGGCTGTTCCTGCAACGGGAGCGCACGCGGTGAAACGGTGGGCCACGCCGCTTGCGGCGCTCGCCATCTTCCTGCTGAACGTGTTGCTGAACGGGCCGTTATTCATGCACGGCGAGCTGCCCTTCCGCGGATCCATCGAAGACGGCTACGTGGCCATCGCCCGCTTCGTTGCCGCGCATCCGAATCCCTGGGGTTGGAACCCATTTCAATACTGCGGCCTGCCCACGCGTTTTCTTTACGTGCCGGCGCTGCCTTATCTGACCGCCGCGCTCGCGCACCTGATGCCGCACGCCGACCTGGCTTACATTTACCGCACCATGGTTTCGCTGGCGACCTGCGCCGGCCCGGTGACCGCGTTCTTCTTCGCGCTGCATTTCACGCGCAGCCGCCGCTGGTCGCTGATCGCGGCGCTGGTCTACAGCCTGCTTTCGCCCTCGTATGGGCTGTTTCCGGCGGTGGAAAAGGATCGCGGCATCGTGCGGCTTCCCTGGCGCGTGCAGGTGCTGGCCAAGTATGGCGAAGGCCCCCACAATACCGCGCTCGCGCTGATGCCGCTGGTTCTGCTGGCGCTGTGGATGGCTGCCCGGCGCCGCGGATACCCGCCGGTGCTGGTGGCTGCGCTCCTGCTGGCCGTCACTCCACTGGTGAACTGGGTGGGCGCGTTCGCCCTGGCAATTGCTTGCGTCGTGCTGCTGGTGGCGTCGCTGGGCGAGCCGGAGTTCCGCGCCTGGCGCGTCTGCGCCGCGGGCGGGCTGGGCTACCTGCTGGCCTGCTTCTGGCTCACCCCCACGTTCGTCCGCACCATCGTCTTTAACTGGCCCACCGATTCCTTCGCCTATCACTTCGACCAGCCGCAGCATTGGCTGGTGGCGGGCCTGGTTGCCGGCGTGCTCTCCGTTCGCCTGCTCTTCCGCCTGTTTCGGGGATCGTTCTACCTTTGCTTCGTGACCATGGCGGCCTTCACCTTCGGCTGGATTGCGTCGGTCTTTTATCTTTACGGGCTGGACACCATCCCCGAATCGCGGCGCTACGCCATCGAGTTCGAACTGTTCCTGGCGCTTGCTCTGGTGGAAGCTGTGCGCCTGGCCATGCGCAGCCCGAACTCCACCGTGCGGCTCTGCGCGATCGGAACCGGCGGCATGCTGCTGTTGGCCGGCACCCCGCAGCTTTGGGCTTACGCCACCCAGGGATGGGACCCCTGGATGCCCGCGCCACGCGAGCAATCCATCGAATTCCACCTGGCTCACTGGATGGCCGACCATCCGCCCGAGGGCCGCGTCTTCGCGTCGGGCGGCCTGCGCTTCCGCATGAACGCTTGGTTCGACTTGCCGCAAGTGGGCGGCGGATTCGAAACCGGCCTAACCAATCGCATGCCGTGGGACCTGGCGTACCACGTGCGCACCGGCAAAGATGTGGGCAACAGTGAAGCCGCGCGGCCCGGTCACGAGACCGCCGACACGCTGCTGCAACTCAAAGCCATGAGCACGCAGTACGTGGTGATCCACGGCCCGAAGAGCCGCGAGTATTACCGCGACTACGTTCATCCCGAACGCCTCACGGCCGCGCTAGCGCCGCTGTATCGCGAAGAAGACGACACCATTTATGGCCTGCCGGCGCGTCCGCTGGCGCACCTGGTGAGCCGCGAAGAACTCCCGGGCCAGGACGCGGCGGCACACCCGTGGGTGCTGGAGCGCTATATCGCCGCCCTGGAAGATGCCGCGCGGCCCGTGTTACAGACGCGATGGCTGCGGACCGATGCGCTGGCGATCGATGGCGCGACGCCCGCCGGCCGCCTGGTAGCGGTGCGCGTCAATGCCGACCCAGGCTGGCACGCCGCGCAGGACGGCCGCGAAATTCCGATCGAAACCGACAGCCTGGGATTCATGGTGCTCGGACCGGCGGCCGCCGCGGCCACGCACATCGAACTGGAATACCGCGCCACCGCCGAGCCGCGCATCATGGCGGCGGTGAGCGTGCTGGCCTGGACGGCCGCGTTCGCGGCACTCATCATCATATGGCGAAAACCTCCGGCTTTACCGACGACGAAATGAAACTCCTGTTGGTGGCCGTGCGCCAAATGCGGCGCACGTTTGCCAAGCCGCGCCAATCGGACGAGGCACTGGAAGCCTACGCATCCCTGTACGACGCCTTGTTCGAGAAGCTGCGCGAGATGGCCGGTCCGCTGCCCGGCGAAGTGGATGAACTGATCGGAGAGTGAGACACCGGCGGCAAGACCGCCGGCGCTACCAGATGGTGTCACTTGGTAGCGGGGTTGGCCTTGCGCGCCTGAGCCACCATCTCTTTCACGCGCGCCAGGAGTTCCGGCGCATGATACGGGATGCCGTCTTTGATGGTCCATTCCACGCCGCCGGTGTGCACCGTCTTGCCGTCGCGGATCTCATCCACGCCGGTGGGATAGAGCACTTTGAAATTCTCCAACGGGTTTCCGTTCACCACAATCAGGTCGGCGGCCCATCCGGCCCGCACGCGGCCCAAGTGATTTTCCTGGCCGAGGATTTTCGCGTTGTTGCCGGTGGCCTGCTGGATGATCTTGAGCGGATGGAAGCCGGCTTCCTGCTGCAGTTCGAAGTTGCGGAGGAAGCCGAAGCCGTACATCTGGTAAATGAATCCGGCGTCGTCGCCCATGCCGATCAGGCCGCCCAGCCGGTCGAACTGGCGCAGCGCGGCCATCCACAGGCGGTAGTTCTCTTTCCAGAAAGTTTCGTCGGTGGAAGTCCACCCGATGAAATAGGAGCCGTGGTTGGAGGGATTCGGGCGGAAATACTCTTCCAGCGTGGGATGCAGATAATCGGCGAACCACGGCTGCGTCTGCGCGCGCTGCAAGTCGCGGCTGGCTTCGTAAATATCGAGCGTGGGGTCCCAGGCGACGTGCGCGTCCACCATCGCTTGCAGCACCTTGGTGAGCCGCTCCGGGTTGGCTTCGCGCCACAGATGGCCGGCGTAGCGGAAGCGGTCGGTCTCGTTGTTGTAGTTGTATGTGGAGGGGAAATTCTGGACGCCGGCTTCGATGGCGGCGTCCGGAATGCCGTACCAGTGCTCGATGCTGGTGGTGCCGAACTGGATGTCGTCCCACGCGTTGGTCTCTTCCACGCCGGCGTGATGCGCCACCCGCAGACCGAGCGCGTGCGCCTCCTTCTCCATGGCCTCCATGGTGTCGCGATCGATGCCGAGGATCTTGATGCCGTCGGCGCCCATCTGCTTGAGCTCGCGCACATGCGCCACCCCCGCCTGGGCATCACGCGGCCGGCCGAACATCGGGTAAACGAAGATGCGCGGCGCGGCAATCTTGCCGTCGGCGCTTTGCTGGCGGAGTTCGAGCGCGCGGCGCGTGTCGCTGCCAACGTCGCGGATGGTGGTGATGCCGCAGGCCAGCCAGATATCGAGCTCGTACTCGATGGGTTGCGGCTTGCCGCCACGCTCTTCCTGCAGATGGGCGTGCGCATTGATGAGCCCGGGGAGCACGTACTTGCCGGTGGCGTCGATCACCGCGTCGGGCGCCGGTCCGCGCCGCCCGCCGGCGCGGCCAAGAGCCACCGGATCGAGCGCGACGACATCGGCGATAATGTTGTCTTCGATGAGAATGTCCTTGGGCCCGCTGGCGGGAGTACCATTGCCGTCCACCACCGTGGCGTTATGGATCAGCAGGCGGTGAACCCGCTGGCCGTTGGTGGGCGTTTGCGCCGCTCCCGCGGCGGCCAGAAGGAGAAGCGCAAAAAAAGTGTTGAGAAGACGTTGCGTCATGGGTTGATTGTGCCATAGCCGCAAGGGCTTCGCCCTTGATATCCCTTCGGGATATGGAAGTCAGAAGTCAGAAGTCAGAAGTCGAGGAAGTCAGCCCTCACCGTCAGGGCAGCGGGTGCTCGCGGTGCAGCAGGTGCAGGATGTTGCCGTCGCAGTCGGAGAAGAAGATCAGCGAATTGCCGCCGGCGGTTTCGCGATCGGTCAGGAACGTGACGGACTTGGATTGCAGACGTGCGAGGACGGCGTCGAAATCGGAGACGGCGATGGCCAGATGACGGAGGCCGGGGTCGCGCATGGGCTGCGGGCGCGGGGCGGCATTGGATTCGATGATCTCGATCATGGAGCCGTCACGGGCTTTCACGAAAACCGTGCTGGAACCGGCTGGGCGGTAATTGATGGTGAAATCGAGGTGGTCGACGTACCACTGGGCAAGCTTCATCGGGTCGGGCGACGCGATAGCGGTGTGCTCGATGCCAGTAACCATACCGAGGATTGTAGCAACGGAAGAGCGCGACCAGCGGGTCGCGCGCAGGCGAGGGCGCCTGCCCCACGGTTCGAGGCACACACCATGGTCAAGCGCGCGCGGCAGGTCGGAAATGACCGGCCAGGAGGCCGGTCCCACTAATCCAGCCAGGCTTCGCGGCGAGGGATGAGAGCGTCGGGGACGGCGCCGAAACGGCGGTGACGGGTGCGGAACTCGCGGACGGCGGCGGCGAGCGAGGCGGCATCGAAATCGGGCCACATGCGAGGCGAGAAAACCAGCTCGGCGTAGGCGCATTCCCAGAGGAGGAAATCGCTGAGGCGGCGTTCACCGCCGGTGCGGATGAGGAGGTCGACGGGCGGACCGAGGGCGTCGTCGAGCGATTCGCGGGAGAGTGCGGCGACGCGGCGCGCGGCGGCGAGAATGGCGTCGCGGCCGGAATAATCGATGGCAATGCGCAGCCGGAGGCGCGTGCCGGCGGCGGAAGCGCGTTCGATCTGGCCGATGGCCTGGCGGAGCGAATCGCCCAAGCGGTCGCGGCGGCCAATGACTTCGAGGCGAATGCCGTTCGAGATCGAACGGCCGGCTTCTTTTTCGAGGTAGACCTGGAGCAGGCCCAGGAGGGCGGCGACTTCCGCGCGAGGGCGGCGCCAGTTGTCGGAAGAGAAGGCGAACAGGGTGAGGACGCCGATGCCGGCGGCGGGGGCGGCTGCGACGATCCGGCTGACGCATTCCACTCCGGCCCTGTGCCCGGCTTCGCGCGGAAGGCCGCGCGCCAGGGCCCAGCGGCCGTTGCCATCCATGATGATCCCCGTATGTAGAGTACTTTGTATTGTAAAGTTTTGAGGCATAAAAAAAGAGAGATCGCTCCCTCACTTGTCGCGCATGGCTTGAATCAGGGCCTCCATGTGGTCCAGATAGCGCTCCAGGGCGCGGCGGCCGGAGGCGGTGAGGCGGTATTCGGTGCGGGGCACGCGGCCTTCGAAGGACTTGGTGCAGGCGACGTAGGCGGCTTCCTCCAGTTTGCGGGCGTGCACGCTCAGGTTCCCGTCGGTGGTATCGAGAAGCTTCTTCAGCTCGTTAAACGTCAGCGTCTGGTTGACGGAAAGAGCGCTGAGAATGCCGAGGCGCAGGCGCTCGTGGATCAGCCGGTCGAGTTTGGGAGCGCCCGCCACCGCCGGGGCGGCGCTGGGGCCGGGAAGGGATTTCCGTTCGCGTTCGCGTCTTGCCGTGTTGGATTTAGCCGCCATAATTCACCGCGATGATGGTACCAAAGAGAATGTGTAACCCGCCAAAGCCGGCGGCCAGCCACAGGTGGGCGGGGACGCCGGGCAAGAGCAGCGCGGCCGCGCCAGCGGCCATAAAACAGGCGCCCATGGCCGGCACGACGCGTACCGAAGCCGAACCTCCCGAGACCACGCCGGCGCCATAGAGCAGGAGCCAAATGCCGGGCAGCAACTGAGCGGCGGGGCCGCTTGAGACCACGAAAGTGAGCAGCGCGCCTGCCGCCATGGCTGGGGCGAAGGCGGCGACGAATTTGCGTCCGGGGCCGGAGAGCAGCGATTGCTTCGCGCGGCGAGACTTCAAAGCCGCGGCCATGATTCCGATCAGCAGGGCGACCACGGCTTCCGCCAGCCAAACGGCCAACCAACGGGGTGAGGCGGTCCGCGGGCCGGCGATCCAGGCGGCCACGAGGGCCGTCGAGCCCATCAGCACGCCGCCGAGGCCGGGCACGGCGGTAAACTCGCCGGCGCGTTCGAGCGTACGGCGGATGTACCGCAGGTTGTCCATGGCGTGGGCATGAAGTTCGAGCGGCTTGGGGCCTGGTGTCGCCATGGCAATAGGATAGCGCGGAACGCTGGAGTTTATCAAGTACTTTTCGCGGCAAAGTACAGGATCAAGCGGCCGGGCTGCGCCCGGCTTTGACGGGCTGAAGCCTGTCCCACCTGGCCGGTGCGCAGGGTTCCATCCTAATGCCACTTAGTTTTCCCAATACTGAACGTCTGCGCAAATTGTGGGGCAGCCAATCCTGGCTGCCGCCGGCAGCCGGCGCTTGCCGGGTGCGAGAGATCTCTTTCAGCCCGAAGAAGCCGCCTGAAAGGCGGCTGCGGGCAAAATTGCCCGCCCCACGATTTGCACAGAATACTGGAATGGGAAAACCAAGTGAAATTGGGGTTCCATCCTACCCCAGCCCGGTCCAATTGTGAGAAAGAGTACCTTAATTAACATTCATAACCTGGGAGGCCCGCCGCGCATCTATAGTGGTGGATGTAACAGGAGGTAGAAGATGGCACTCCGAATGGTACGGCAGGCCGGTTTTGTGGCGGCTTTGCTGGGAATTCCGTTTCTGATGATGGCACAGGTTCAGGCGCCGGCACCGGTTTCCGGGCAGCAGGCGCCGGTCCAGGCGCAGATGCTGCCTCCGCAGCAACTGGATGATCTGGTGGCGCCCATCGCGCTTTACCCCGATGCGCTGCTGAGCCAGGTTCTGGTGGCGAGCACCTACCCGCTCGAAGTCGTGGAGGCGCAACAGTGGCTGCAAAAGAACGGCAGTCTGAGGGGCCAGCAACTGACCGACGCAGCCCGGCAGCAGAATTGGGATGCCAGCGTCCAGGCTATGGTGGCCTTCCCCGACGTTCTGACGATGCTGAACCAGGACGTCCAATGGACCACGGCATTGGGCAATGCGTTCCTGGCGCAGCAGGCGGACGTGATGGCCGCGGTGCAGCGGATGCGAGCGCGGGCGCAAGCCAACGGCAGGCTCTCCACCACTCCGCAGCAGACGGTTACCACCGAGACACAGGGCGAGCAGACGGCCATTGACATTGCGCCGGCCGATCCGCAGGTGATCTACGTGCCGCAATACGACCCGGCTTACGTTTGGGGACCGCCGGCTTGGGGCTACTATCCGCCGCTGTATTACGCCGGATACGGCTTTGGCTTTTATCCCGGGATCAACATGGGATTGTACTTCGGCGGTTGGGGCGGCTGGGGCTACGGCGGCTGGGGTTGGGGCTGGGGCCCGAACTGGTTCGGCGGCGGGCTATTCGTCAACGGCGGCTTCTTCAACCGATATGGTTTCCGTGGTGGCGCATTCGCGGGCGGAATTGGCGGCGGCAGGGGGCTGTGGCAGCACGACGCGAGCCACCGGTTGGGAGTTGGATACTCCAATGCTGGACTCACGTCCCGGTATGGGGCCGCATCGACGGCCTCGCGGAGCGCCATGACAAGATCGAGCGGCGTGAATTCCGCCCGTTCGGCCGGCACGGGAAGCTACAGCCGGTTTGGAAACGCGACGTCGTCGTACACTAACCGATCGGCGGGGACGCAGGGCGCTCGCAGCGCAGCCACATCGAGCGCAGGGCGCACCAGCGAGGGACAGTGGTCACACTTCCAGGGATCGCAGCGTTATTCGCCTCAGGCGCAGAGTTCCGCGGGTTCGGCGCAACGGTACTCGGGTTCAGCGCAACGGTACTCGGGTTCAGCGCAACGGTACTCGGGTTCGGCGCAACGGTACTCGGGTTCAGCGCAACGGTACTCGGGTTCAGCGCAACGGTACTCGGCACCGAGCAGCGCCGGGCGCAGCTACGGCGGCGGTGCCGCATCACGCAGTTATAGCAGCGGCGGCGGCTCGCGCAGCTTTGGTGGTGGTAGCGGCCACAGCTCCGGCGGTGGCGGGGGCCACGGTGGCGGCCGGCGGTAATGAGCCTGTCAGCGGCTCGGCGCGGGGCGATCCGGTTGGCTAGCGAGAGCGCGACCAGGGGGTCGCGCGCGGACGAGGGCGTCCGCCCTACGTGGCGCGGCGCGACCCTATTAGAACGATCTTGTTAGAATAGGCTCGTGCTCCAGAAGGGTCCGAAGGAGGAATACTCGCGGGCGGACGTGCGCCGTCAGTTCGGACTCACCGAGCGCCAACTCCAGAGTTGGGGGCGGCAGAAGCTGATTCCGGAAAGCGACACCTATTCTTTCTCGGATCTGATCGCGCTGCAGGCCATCGTCAAACTGCGTGAAAAGCGCATCGCGGCGCGGCAAATCGGGCAGGCGCTGGAATCGTTGCGCGAAAAACTGGATTGGGTCAAGCAGCCCCTCTCGGAGCTGCGCGTGGCATCCAACGGCAAGAAGATCGTGGTCCACGTGGCGGGCCAGAAGATGGAGGCCATCAGCGGACAGATCCTGTTCGATTTCGACGCGGGCGAGTTGCGCAGCGTCCAGAGCTTCCCGGAGCGCAAACAGCCGGCCAACCGGCTGCGCGAATCGGAAGTCTGGTTTCAGAAAGGCCTGGAACTGGAAGAGGCCGGGGCGCCCATCGAGCAGGCGGTGGAAGCCTATCAAAAGGTTTTGGAACTGAACCCCAAGGCGGCCGGGGCGCTGGTCAACCTGGGCACGATCTATTATCGGCAGCGGAAATTCGGCGAAGCGGAAACATACTACCGCGATGCGGTCGAGGCCGATGCGGAATACCCGCTGGCGCAATTCAACCTGGGCAACCTCTACGACGAGCAGGGACGGGTGAAAGAGGCGCTGGAACATTACCGGCGGGCCCTGGAGCTGAATTCGAGCTACGCGGACGCGCACTTCAACCTGGCGCTGCTGTGCGAGCGGACCGGCGATGCCATGAAGGCCGTGCACCACTGGAAGGCGTATTTGAAGCTGGACAACTCCGGACAGTGGGCGGAGATTGCACGGCGCCAGTTGGAGCGGCTGCGGCAGGCGGTAATCCGGTAGTCGGATTCCGAGGGCAGCCGCAACCAAACGCCCGAGGAAGAGACTTCAACGCGGAGCCACGGAGGCGCGGAGAAAAGCAAAGACAAAAGCCAAAGCAGGGAGTGAGGAGAGCGCAGCTTTCGAGCCTTCCCCATGGCGGAGCGCGGAGGAAGCGGAGTCCGCGGAGAAGAGTAGAATCGCTGCGAGGGTTATCCTAGAACCTGGAGTCATTGATCTGATGCGGATCGGTTTAGCGTTTCGGTGTTTCTTCAACCTATTGTTTGGCGGCGCGCTCTCGAGCGCGGTGCTGTCGGAATTGGGACTGGTGAAGCGCGCGGCGGCGCCCGCGGCTCGCGCGGCCGCGCCGGCGGCAGCGCGCACACCGGCGGATGGCGCGTTGCAGATTCTCGGTATTTTGCAACGCGATTCCCGGCTGGTGGATTTTCTGATGGAGGATATCGACGTTCATGCGGATGAGCAGGTGGGAGCGGCGGTCCGGGAAGTCCACAAGCAGTGCCGCGAATCCCTGGCGCGGTACGTGCGGCTGGAGCCGGTGATCGACGGCGTGGAAGGAACGTTCGCCAAGGCTCCGTCGGCCGATCCGAACGTGGTGAAGTTTATCGGCAACGTGCCGGCCAAGCCGCCCTCGGGCGGTACTTTGCGGCACAAAGGCTGGCGTGCGGCGAAGGTCGATTTGCCGGCGCTGGGGGCGGGACAGGACGCAGCCATCGTCGCGCCCGCGGAAATCGAAATTGAGTAAGAAAACGCAGGCCGCGCGGTACGCCATCGGGATCGACCTGGGCACCACCAACTCGGCGCTGGCCTATGCGGAAATCGCGGCGGCCGCGGACCTGTTCGCGCCGGCGAACGTGCAATTGGCCGCCATCCCGCAACTGGTGAATCCGGGTGAAGTGCGCGAAGAGAGCCTGCTGCCTTCGTTCCTCTACCTGGCGGGCGCCTCGGATTTTCCTGCCGGCGCCACGGCGCTGCCGTGGGATGCGGAGCGCAGTTTCGTGGTGGGCCAGCTTGCACAAAAGCGCGGCGCGGAAAACGTGGGGCGGCTGGTCTCTTCGGCAAAGTCGTGGCTCTCGCACTCCGGCGTGGACCGCACGGCGGCGCTGTTGCCGTTTCGCGCGCCCGAGGGTGTGGCGAAGATTTCGCCCGTGGAAGCCACACGGCGATACCTGGAACACTTGCGGGAAGCCTGGGACGCGCAGCACGCCGACGCGCCTTTCACCGCGCAGCAGGTGCTGGTGACGGTGCCGGCTTCGTTCGATGCGGTGGCGCGGGAATTGACGCTCGAAGCCGCCAAACAGGCGGGATACCGCAATGTCACGCTGCTCGAAGAGCCGCAGGCCGCTTTCTACGCGTGGATCGAACGCCACGACGATTGGCGCCAGCGCGCGCGACCGGGCGACCTGATCCTGGTGGTGGATATCGGCGGCGGCACCACGGATTTCACGCTCATCGCGGTGACCGAATCGAACGGCGAACTGGCGCTCGAGCGCATCGCCGTGGGCGACCACATTCTGCTGGGCGGCGACAACATCGATCTGGCGCTCGCCGGCGCAGTGGCGGCGCGGTTGGCGGAAAAGGGAACGCGCATCGACAGCCGGCAGATGCAATCGCTGTGGAACAATTGCCGCACGGCCAAGGAAAAGCTGCTGGATCCGGATTCCCGCGCGGCTGAGATGCCGGTGACCATTCTGGGTAAAGGAACCGGATTGGTGGGCGGCACCATCAAAGCCACGCTGCTGCGCACCGATATCGAGCAAGTTCTGGGCGAAGGTTTTGTCCAGGCCGTGCCCAGCACGGAGATGCCGGCGCAGCAACGGCGCGTGGGGCTTCAGGAACTAGGTTTGCCTTACGCCGCCGACCCGGCCATCACGCGGCACCTGGCGCGCTTCCTCCGCCAGCAGGCGGCGGTATCCGAACACGGAACGGTGCGCCGCGGCCCCAGCGGCCTGGCCTGCCCGACCCACGTGCTCTTCAATGGGGGCGTGTTGAATGCGGTCATGGTGCGGGAACGCATTCTGGCGACGCTGGATACGTGGCTGGCGGAGGAAGGCATGCCGCCGGTGAAGCCGTTGAGCGGTGAAGATCTGATGCACGCGGTGGCGCGCGGAGCGGCCTACTATGGTCTGGCGCGCAGCGGGCGCGGCGTGCGCATCCACGGCGGCGTGCCGCGCACGTACTACGTCGGAGTGGAGAGCGCCATGCCGTCGGTGCCCGGTTTTGCGGCGCCTCTCAAGGCGCTGGCGGTGGTCCCGTTCGGGATGGAGGAAGGCAGTGAAGTGACCATCCCGGGGCGCGAATTCGGCCTGGTGGTGGGGCAGACGGCGGAGTTCCGCTTCTTCACTTCGGCGGCGCGCAAAGACGACCGGCCCGGCGACCTCGTCGAGGATTTCGGCGACCAGTTGGAAGAGCTGTCGCCCATCGAAGTCAGTTTTCCCTCGGGCGAGAATTCTTCCGAGGTGGTACCGGTCTCGTTCGAAGCGGTGGTCACGGAGACGGGTGTGCTGCAATTGTGGTGCGTGGCGCGGGACGGGCGCAAGTGGAAGCTCGAGTTCAACGTCCGGGAAAAGGTGAAGGGGTGAGAGTCAGAAGTTAGAAGTTAGAAGTCAGGAGTCAGGAGTCAGGAGTCAGGAGTTACGAGCTTCCTATGAAGGTTGGGATCGACTTAGGAACCACCAATTCGGCGCTGGCTTATATCGACGAGCGCGAGGCGGAGGACCGCGAGTTCCCGCCGGTGCACATCTTTGAGACGCCG
>JBEKQS010000038.1:0-26558 GCA_049519475.1 Bryobacteraceae bacterium
CAGAAGGTTCGGTTCGGCCAGCATTTCCAGCAGGCTCTTGCTCTCCAGCGCCTGCAGGGCCGCCGCCAGATTGAGATCCTTGCGGAACAGCAGAATATTGATGGCCTGGCTCAGGGAAAAGGGCGGGGCACCGTTCTGGCTGATGGGCGGACCGGCTCCGAGCGCGGTGGATTGGTTGAAGGCGCCGCTGGCCAGGCTCATCCCCAGGTCCATGCTGGCGGAGCGATCCACGTTGGCGAAGCGCACTTTCAATAGGATCTGTGGCTCCACGGGCGGAATCTCGACGCGCAGCAGGTTGATGGTCTTGCCTAGCGTGGAGACCATGGCCATGATGCGGTCGGCGGAGATCACGTCTTTCACCGTGCCGCGCACAAAGGCCGTATCGTTGTCGAAGGTCACATTGACGCCCGCATCCGGGAAGTCGCGCGCGATCTGTTCCCGCACGGCGTTGAGGCGCATGGGGCTGGCCCGCACGGTGAGATCGTAGACCAGGCGGACGTCGTTTTCCTGCCAGATGATCAGCGAGGTCTCGCCGGGCGCCTTGCCGTTGACTTGAACTTCCTTTGGCCCAATCGCGATGGTGTCCACCAGGCTGTCATTGGCCGTCGAGAAGCGCTTGATGGTCACCGGGCTGTCGATACTCAGCGACTTGCCTACGGTGACCAGGAGGTTGCCGGCGGGTTGCGAGCGGAGGAGCCCGATGGCGGCCGCCCCCAGCAGGATCCAGCGAGCTGCGCGGCCGCTCCAGCCGCGTCCTTGACGTTGCATGCCGGAATCATCGGCTGGAACCGTCCATGGGTTTAGCCCCCATAAAGTTCCGCACTCCGATCGCCGATGTATTCCATGTGAACTCGACCGCCCGCATCCAAGTCCTGCTTTGTACCCAGCAACCCTTTGTCGCCCGGGGCTTCGCGGCGGTGTTGCACGGCCGGCGGGATTTTGGTTTAGCGGCCTGTTGCGATAACCTGCCCCGGACCTTGCAATGCCTGCGGTCCGCCGCGCCGGACATTGTGCTGGTTCACCTGGCGTCGCGCATCAGCCTGTCGGATCTGCACGAGCTACGCTCCGGCGCCGGCCGCGGCCAGATTGTCCTCTGGGGCCAGGGGCTGGCCGGCGAGTTCGCTTTTCAAGCGATGCAGTTGGGTGTCCACGGCATCCTCCCGGCCGATACGCCGGTGGATGCACTGCTGGCGGCGCTGCAAAATGTCCACCGGGGCGTATTGTGCTTTGAGAGAGAACTGATGGACAGCGTATTGCTCCAAAAGCGCATCACCCTGACGAAGCGGCAGGGACAGATTATTTCGCTGGTGTCGCAGGGCTTCAAGAATAAGGAGATCGCCTTCTCACTGGGGATCACCGAAGGCACCGTGAAGGTCTACCTTTATAAGCTGTTCCGCAAACTGGGAATGAACGACCGGCTGGATATGGCGTTGTACGGCTTGAAAAACCTCTTTGCCGGTGAACCGGAATTGGGAAGAATGCGCGCGGCCGGCCGCCGGGCCCGCCATGCCGCCGACCCATTCGGCCCGCGCTCCCTGCCACCGCAGGTGAGGGAGCGAGTGAGGCTGCATGCCGTGAATTGAAGGCCTTCGAGCGGGGGTCGACAACCGGCGTTGGTCTCCGGACCGAAGGATTTACCTCAGGCGGCATGCCATGTGATGGCGGGCATTTCGGAGACCATGGCTGGTTTGGGTGCCGCTGGGCCCGAGTTTCCGACGAGCCTGTTTTATCTGCCGCTAACACTTTTGCGTCGGCCGAAACGTCGGTAAACACCTGGCGATCAGCGAGGAGCCACCCGAGGCCACAACGTGGGAACCCAACTTCCGTATCGCCGACCAACTGGACACATCCGTAGACGCTCCGGATTTCTCCCGCTCGCCGTTTCCTGAATCTAGAAACGACTCCCACGGAACCCCGCAACATCGATGCCAGAACGCCGGGAAGCTTCCCGCCGATTCTGACGCATGGAGGATTATTGGTATCTCAGCGCCACGATGGGATCGACTCGCATGGCGCGGCGCGCGGGGATGTAACAGGCAGCTACCGCAACGCCGAGCAGAATGATGGCCACGCCGCCAAAGGTCAGCGGATCCGTCGCGGAGACATTGTAGAGCAGGCTCGCCATCAATCGCGTGAGCAGCAAAGCGAAGACCACGCCAATGCTCAAACCAAGCAGGGCAAGCCTGGCTCCTTGTCCCAAAATCAGACGCAAAATGTCGCGCCGCTGCGCCCCGACGGCAATGCGAATTCCGATTTCTTGCCTGCGTTGCGAGGCCGAGTACGAAATGATGCCGAAAATTCCGACTGCGACGAGCAGGAGAGCAATCGCGCTGAACGAACCCAGAAGGAACGTGCGAAATCGTTCGCGCGAGATCGATTGGCCGAGGGCGTCGGTGAAGGATTCAACATCCGTCACGGGCAGGTTCTTGTCAATGGAGTGAACCGCCTCGCGAATCGCAGCGGCCACGCTCGATACGCTCAACGAACTTCTTACAACGACCTCCCCTCCATAAAGGGGCGCTTGCGCGAAGGGCACGTACATCATCGGGCCGGGTTTCCTGCTGAGCGCCACATCCCGGACATCGCCCACGACGCCGACGATTTCGCGCGACACATCGCTGTTTGGTGGAAATCCAAACCTCATTTGCCTTCCGATGGGGTTCTGGTTGGGGAAATAACGCCGTGCCAGCGTTTCGCTAACGATCGCTACGTTCGGATTGGACGGCAAGGCTCGCTCCGAAAAGAAACGGCCCCGCAGCAGCGGAATTCCCATCACGCGAAAATAATCGGGACTCACCGTGGCGTAATCGGCGGTGGCGGATTCGCTGGGAGGAAGCGGAAGATTTCCTACGATGCGGAACTCGAAGCTGGCCTGGCCCTGGCGGTCCATCGGCAACGGAGCCGCCACAGCGGAATCGCGCAAACCGGGCTGCGCATGGAGGCGCGCCAGCAATTCGTTTGTGAAAGCCGTCCATTGCTGCGGCGTCGAGTATTGAAATTGCGGAAGCGAAACCTCGGCTTCTGTAACGTTCTTCGGATCGAAGCCCGGATTGACCGAGGTGACCAGCGCAAAGCTGCGGATCAGGAGGCCGCCCGCAACCAATAGCACCATGGCCACGGACATTTCCACGATCGCCAAGAAATTTTCGCAGATGGTGGCCGCGGCGTTGGCTGGAGCGGTCGCCGCCCTCTTTGATGTTGGTCTGCAAGTTGGACGAGGTTGTGAGGAATGCAGGCGCCAGTCCAAATGCAAGCGTGGCAGCCAGAGACAGAAACAGCGCGAACACCAGGACCGGGCCTCCGACGTGAATCGAACTGATCTGGACCACATCGGACGGAAACCAAGGCTGGAAACCCCGGACAGCGCAGACCGCGAGAAGCACACCGGCAACTCCCCCGAGCAACCCCAGCAGACCACTCTCGGTCAGTAATTGCCGGACAAGGCGGACGCGCGACGCACCAAGCGCGCTTCGCAGAGCAATTTCTCTGCCGCGAGAAGTTGCCCGGGACAGAAGCAGGTTCGCAATATTGGCGCAGCCCATCAACAGGACCAGGGCAACCGCGCCCAGCAAAATAAGGAGCGCGGATTTCACGTTCCTGACCACCACCTGCCGATAAGGCTCAACCCGGATCGCCAATCCTGAATCCTGTGCGGGAAACTCCTTGGTGAGGCGCGCGCTCAGGGTGTCCATCTCGGCCTGCGCTTTCGGGAGAGAAATGCCTGGCTTAAGCCTGCCGATGACGCCTAACAAACGCACCCCGGGCTGCGACGTTAAAGGCCCAAACAGCGGGTCCTGCATGAGAGAAATCCACACGTCCTGATGCGGAGCGCCGTCAGGATAGCGAAAGCTTGCCGGCAGGATTCCGACAACCGTAAATGACCGCATGTCCAGAGCGATAGATCGGCCAATGAGATCCGGATCGGAACCGAAGCGGCTGCGCCAGAGATTCTCGCTCAGAACAGCCACCGCGGCTGCGCCTTGCCTGCCATCGCCGGGCAGCAATGTGCGGCCCGCGAGAGGCGTTGCGTTCAGCAGAGTAAATATCTCCGGCGTCACGACCGCGGTGTTCACAATGAAGGGCTCGCCTGCCCCGGTCAATGTGAGATCGTGAAATGCATTTCCCGCCATCTCGCTAAATACGCGGTTCTGGTCGCGGCACTCGGTGAAATCCCTGTAGGAAATGCTGGACAACGCGTCTGGTCGTTTCTCCGGGACATCGAACATCAGGACGAGTTGATTGGAATCGCGATACGGAAGCGATCGCAAAAGCACCGCGTCCACAATGCAAAAAATCGCGGTGTTGGCACCGATGCCCAAGGCCAGAGTGACCACGGCGACGACCGTGAAGCCGGGCGACTGTCGCAGCATACGAACGCCGTAGAGGAAGTCCTGGGCCAGATCTTGAATCCAGTTGACGCGGCGAGTGTCGCGGCACTTCTCTTTGATTTGCGCTATCGGTCCAAATTCCCGCAAAGCCATGGCCCGAGCCTCGGCCTCAGTCATACCCGCAGCTATGGCCTCATTCGTGAGTTGCTGGATATGAATTTCAATCTCGCGTTGTAGTTCCATCTCGGAACTGGAACGATGCAGCAACGAATGAACGCGCCGTTTGATGATCCGAATGATCCGCATGAATTTCCCGTATCAGGCGTTTTGGATGAGAAAGCCAACAGCGGAAGAGAGGCGGTTCCAAGTCTTGAGTTCGCGCACCAGTTGTTTCCGGCCCTCCGGCGTTAGAGAATAGACCTTCGCACGCCGCCCGAGATCCGACTCCTCCCAGGCCGCGCAGATCCAGCCCTGATTTTCGAGCCGGTGCAGTGCCGGGTACAGAGACCCTTGGCCCACTGCAAGGGCGTCACCCGAGAGCGTTTGTATCCGCTTCGCTATCCCCCAACCATGAAGGGGCTTACTCGCGATGGTCTTCAGAATCAATAGATCGAGTGTTCCTTGCAACAGGTCTGATGGTTTGGGCATGTTTTTCAACACCACGACTATCGACAAATATACCTCGATTATCGACAATCAGCAAGGGACAAACCGAACGCGCGTCACGTGAATAAACCCCTGGTGATTTACCACCGGTTTTAAAGCTAACCTGCCAGATTGTGGGTTGGATGACGCGTTATCCGGAGCTTGACCGGGCTACCACTGGTCAGACCCTCCCTGACGCCATGGTGTTTACAAACCACGTAAGGACGCCTCCAGGGCAAATTCCTCGAAAGTGGGCTTGTCGAAGAAGTGGCACCAAACTGGATGCCTGCCCCATTACGCGAACAGCACTGGCGTTAGCCGCACTTCTCAAACGTCGCGGCTGCACGCAATCGTGCGCCACGAAATTCACCGGCCGGTTGCTATGCTGGTGGTTCGTCCATGGAACGTTACGTCATCCTCACGAACCGCAAGCGGGCCATTGTCGCGCTGGTGCATACGGTGGTCTTCCTGACGGTGGCCCTGTACGGCGTGTTGATCGTGGTCCGGCCGCTCGCCATGAACTCGCCGTCCGCGGCGTGGGTGATGACGGCGGTGTACGCAGTGGTTACCTCGATTCTGCTGGTGCTGGCGGCGTTTTCCGGCAATGGCATCGAGCGAATCTACTTTGCGTTCTGCACCACCAGCGCGGCTTTCGGGCTGGCGCGCCAGATCCTGGGCGATCCTCGGATGTTCGTGGCGGTTTACATCCGGGTCGCCATGCTGGCCTGCGCGGTCGCGGCCGGGATCGTGATTCTGCGCCGGCACGGGCGCGCGGGCTGGGTGACACTTCAGCCCGGCGGGATCACCGTCAGTGAGAGGCAGGATGGGTGATCGCTATCGTGATAGACGATCTCGGTGGCCGGGACCAGCCTGGTCTCGCCGGTGACGGGTCCGCCGGTGTTGGCGTTGCGGTCGAACCGCGGGAAGTTGCTGCTCGATATTTCGATGCGAATGCGATGGCCCTTGAGAAACACGTTGCCGGTGACGCCGGCGTCGATGGTGACCTGGTAGAGTTGGCCGGGGTTGGCCAATTCCGGTTTGTCGAGCGCGTTGCGGTAGCGCAGGCGCAGGATGCCGTCGGTGAGGTTGCGGGCATACCCATCGGGGGAGACGTCGACGAGTTTGGCGGTGAAATCGGTATCGGTTGAACTGGTCGAGACCCACAGGATGGCTTTCACCGGGCCGGCGGCGGTAGTGTCCTGTTTGAGAGGCGCCGTGGTGTAGACGAGAACGTCGGGACGCCGCTCGACGGGACGCTGATCCATGGGGCCCCAGGGGAAAACGCGGGGATTGCAGCAGACCGCGCCGCCGCGGGTGGGAACGGGGTCGCGGGGATCGTAGACGTAGCGGTCCGGCGCGGCATGCGACGGGGGCTTGCCGGCCAGCGCTCGACCGGCGGCGAGGTAGAGCTTGCGTTCGCGGGAACGGGCGGGCGGCCACTCGCGATCTTCCAGCCAGCGATTGGCGCCCATCAGGAAAATCTTCACGGGCGGCGCGGACAAGAGGGGCGAATCCTTGCCCATGAGCCATTGATCGAACCACTCGAATTGCAGCGCACGCACGGCGACCTGGGAATCCGGGCCGAAATCGGCTTCGGCGAACTTGCTCGACATATTGTGCGGCCAGGGGCCAATCAGGATGCGGTTGAGGCCGGAAGATTTGCGCAGCGCGGCATAGGCTTCGAGATCGCTTTCGGCAAAGTTGTCATACCAGCCGCCGACCGCAAAGACGGGCACGCGGACTTTAGAGAGTTGCTCTTTGGTGCTGATGGCGCGCCAAAAGACGTCGAACGCGGGATGCTCCATGACTTCGCGGTACATGGACGAAGCGGCGCCGGTGGAGGCGCTATCGGCGGTGCGCAGCGGCAGGTGCAACGTGAACCTGGAGAAATCCGGCTCGAAGCCCGGCGCCTTGAGATTCTCGGCCATCCACTCCAGGCGATTGCCGAGCTTGAAGGCGCCGCCGGTGGAGTAGAAGCGGTCGCGGTAATCGTCGTAGCCGGAGACCACCGGGAAAATGGCTTTGAGGTGGGGATTGTCGAGGAGCGCGGCTTTCCACTGAACGATGCCGGCGTAGGAGCCTCCCATCATGCCGATGTTGCCGTTGGACCAGAAGCGGTGCGCGATCCAGTTCAGGGTGTCGTCGCCATCGGCGGGTTCCTGGTGAAGCGGCTGGAAGGAGCCTTCGGATTCGTAACGGCCGCGAACGTCCTCCACCACCACGGCGTAGCCGTGCTCGACGAAGGCCTGGTAATTGGGGGTGATATCGGCGCCCTTGCCGTAAGGCGTGCGCACCAGGATGGCGGGGATGCGGGCGTGATCGGAAGGGAGAAATATATTGGCGGAAAGGCGGACTCCGTCCCGCATGGGAATGGGAACGTGCAGTTCCGTGACGATGGGCCGCTGCGGTGCGCCGAAGGCCGCTCCGCAAGCCAGCGCTAGGTACCAAACTCGCACAGCAGTTGCCAGTATTGCGTTCCGATCTGTTCCACCCGGTGGCTCGATTGAATATACCCGGCGCCCCGCTGGCCGATGGTATCCGCCACCTCTTGCACCGATGTTAGCAGAATCATGTGCGCGAGCAGCGAATCGGATTCGGACGCGCCGGGCGCAATGCGCAGGCAGGCGTCTTCGGGAAAGCGCGAGCACTCCAGGCCGTCGGTGAGCAGCACGGGTTTGCCGATGCCCATGAAGCGGATGGCGATGCCGGAGGTTTCTCCGGCGGCGGGGTAGCGCAGATTGATGCAGGCATCGACGGCGCTGGCGGCCAGCCAGAACTCGCGCTCCAGGAGGTGCGGGCGGCGGAAAACGCCATCGGCGGAGAGCAGCGGCTGAACGGCGCGTTCGAGGTCGGAGGAAACGAACTGGCCGGCCACCAGCAGGGCAGTCTGCCGGTTTTTCCGGTGAAGAGCGGCAAAGGCATCGAGGACCGCCGGCAGGCGCTTGGATTCGCGCAGGTAGCCGAAGACGCCGAACAGGAAGGACGCAGGGTCAATGCCCAGCCTCTGGCGGTAGCGGATGGCTTCGGCGCGGCCGGGCAGATCGGGAGCGGTGAACAGGTGCGGGATTTCGACGATGCGGGCGCGCGCGGCGTGCTGGCGGACCATTCCGGCGGCGGCGGGATTGTGCACCACGACGGCGCGCGAGCGTTCCGCAATGCGCTTGAGCATGGGGTAATCGAAGTAGCGGCGGTCGCTCGAAGAGTTGGCGCGCTCACGCCAGAGACCGGCGGCCAGGGACCGGCTCCATTCCCCGTAGTTATAGACGAACTCTTCGATGTAGGCCCGCTCGCCGAGCGTGCCCAGTAAAAAATGATTCAGGACGGCATCGTGCAGCACCACGACGCCGGGAGTTTCGAGCGCGCGCGCGTAGACGGCGGCATGGAGCGGGTTGTTGCCAAGGTGATAAAGCGCCACATCGCAGGCGGCGGGCGAAACTTCGACGGCGCCGTGTCGGCGGAGTTCGGCCAGCAGGGAGGCGGCGTAATCGGCGACGCCGGTCGGCGAGGGCGGAAGCGGCGAATAAAAACCGACGATCACGCTTCGATCCTTTTGCGGGTGTGGGGCGGCCAATTTTGGCCGCAGCCGCCTTCAGGCGGCTTTCCTCGCGGCACTTGATGAAATTCCATGGGCCGCGGGCCCCGTGCGATCGACGAAAGTGTCTGTCCAACCAACTGGTAGCGCCGGCGGTCTTGCCGCCGGTGCTTTGTCGCGCTTCGCCGTCGCCACTCTTTGGGACACGCGAACCGGCGGCAGAGACCGCCGGCGCTACAAATCAAATCGAGCACGGTCACGCCTTGATCCTTTTGCCAAATAAAGCGGTGCCGATGCGGACGCAGGTCGCGCCTTCTGCGATGGCGGTTTCGAGGTCGTGCGACATGCCCATGGAGAGCTGCGGCAAACCGTGCAACTCACCAAGCTCGCGAAGGCGGCGGAAAATCTCGCGCGGAGCCTCCGGGTCTTCGGACCAGGGCGGCATGGTCATCAGGCCGGTGAGGCGCAGATGGGGACACTGGCGGACGGCGGCGATCAACGCGGGGAGATCCGCCGGGCCGGCGCCGTGTTTGGCGTCTTCGCCGGACAGCTTGACCTCGAGCATGATGTCGAGCGGGCGGCCGGCTTCCTCGAGGCGGCGGGCTACCTTGGCGGAATCGACGGTCTGGATGGCGTGAAACAGTTCGGCCGCGCGCCGGGTCTTGTTGGACTGAAGGTGGCCGATGAAATGGAAACGGGCGCCGGCAAGATCGGCCACTTCGGGAGCTTTGGAATCGAACTCCTGGACGTAGTTTTCGCCGAAATCGCGCAGGCCGAGCTGGTATGCCTCGCGAATGGCGGAGGCGGGAAAGATTTTGGTGACGGCCAGCAGCAGGATCGATGCCGGGTCGCGGTGGGCGAGGCCGGCGGCGCGGGCTATGCGATCCCGCACGGCTGCCAGTCTCTCCGCGAGGTTTTCCATCACCGTTGGCTCGCCCCAGTATAACCTCCGATCGGAGCCGCGCGCGTCCTGTCCGAGCCGCGCGCGTCAGCAAGCGGTCTTGTATGCGTGAGCGAACTTCTGAAACCACATACTACGCAGACCGATCTGGTGGTGCTTGCGCGAAACCCGGCCGCGCGCATCGTCGTTACGACGCAGAATCAAGCTGGTTTTACAAAGGATAGCGGCGCCTACGACCCCTCCAAACCGCTTGATTCCATTAGGGGTTCGGCGATGCCTCCCTTAACAGGTGAAAAGTACCTGAAAATCAATCGTATTGTTACAAAACTACTGTATACTCGGGGAATAGCATGCAAAACGGTTTTCGCAGACCGTTGGATTTAGGGTCTTAAGTTGTAGCGATACTTTTTTGGAGGTTTTCTCGATGAAGGTAAAGTGTTTCGCAGCGCTATTGCTGTTTGTGTCCGCGCCGCTGTTTGCTCAATCCGGCGGTGTTGCGGGAATTTCGGGCGTAGTCAAGGATCCCAGCGGCGCAGTTGTGCCGAATGCCAAGGTTGTTATCTCCACCACATCGCAAGGGGAGTTGCGCACGCTTGAGACGAATGGCGCCGGGATCTTTGCGGCGCCGGCTTTGAGTCCGGGCGCCGGCTATAAGATCGCTGTGACCGCCCCGGGATTTGCCCCTTATGAAGCGACCGTCGATCTGCAGGTTGGCCAGAATTTGAATCTCAACATCTCGCTGGCCGTTGGCCAGACGTCGACGTCTGTCGAAGTGACCGCGGCCACGCAACTTCTGGAAGATACGAAATCCGACGTTTCCCAGGTGGTCGGCACGCGCGAGATTATGGACCTGCCGATCAACGGCCGGCGCGTCGACTCTTTCGTGCTGAATACGGCCGGCGTGACCAATGACGCCACCTTCGGCCTGCTTACATTCCGCGGCGTAGCCGGCAATAACTCGTTTCTGCTGGATGGCAACGACAACACCGAGCAGTTCTACGACGAGAACGCCGGACGAACCCGCATCCAGTCGCAGATCTCCGCCGACGCGGTCCAGGAGTTCGAGGTGGTATCGGCGAATTTCTCTTCCGAATACGGCCGGGCCATGGGCGGCGTGGTGAACACGGTGACCAAGAGCGGCACGAACGTCGTTCACGGAAGCGCGTTCTACTTTCTGCGCAGCACCGGCTTCGACGCCCACGATCCGTATTCCGCCTTTAACCCCACCGAACACCGCATTCAGACCGGCGGAACGGTAGGAGGGGCGATTGTCAAGGACAAGCTGTTCTTCTTCCTGAGCGCGGACATCACGCGCCGGAATTTTCCTTTTGTGGATAGCCAGGTAAAGGCCACCTACCTCGACTCCGTGAACCAGGTCTGGCTGACCTGCGGGGCGCCCGCCACGACCGCCCAGTGCGCGGCGATCAACGGACTGCTGCCGCGTTTCTTTGGCCAGATTCCGCGCAAGGCGAGCAACGACCTGTACTTCGGCAGGCTCGACTATCACCTCAACGACCGCAACACATTCAGCGCCAGTTTCAATTTCCTGCGCTGGAAATCGCCGAACGGTATCCAGACCGGTCTTTCTTCCACAACCGGCGCCGGAATCACGGGCAACGGCGACGACAGCGTGACAGTGCGCAACGGCAAGGCGACCTGGACCGCGGTGATCACCAATAGTCTGGTCAACTCATTCCGCTACGGCCTGGATACCGACCGGCAGGCGGACGGCTTCGATTCGGCGGAGCTGGGGGGCGGCCTTGGCTATCTGGATGTGGCAGTGGCCGGCGTCCAGCTTGGACCCGCAACCTACCTTCCCCGCGTTGAGCCGCTGGAAGTCCGCCACGAGATCGCCGACGACGTAAGCTGGACCAAGGGCAAGCACACCATCAAGCTGGGGATGACCTTCGAGCATGTCAATGACAACGTCAACTACCTCAGCAACCGGTACGGCTCCTATACTTATGCGACCCCGACCACGTTCGCGGAGGACTACAGCGGCAACACCGCCGGCCTCCACAACTACTCGGCGTTCAGCCAGACATTCGGCAATCCCCTGGTGGATTACACCATCAAGGACATCGGCTTTTATCTTGAGGATCAGTGGAAGGCTTCGGATCGCCTGACGGTGACTCTGGGCGCGCGGTACGAGCATACGTTTATGCCGCCACCTCCAACCGCCAATCCGGGGTACGCGCTGACCGGAGCGACGCTGCACACCGGCTCGGTGAATCTGATGCCGCGCGTCGGACTGGCCTACCGGGTCAACGACAAGACGGTAATCCGCGCCGGCGCCGGCACGTTCTTTGCGCGTGTGATCGGCGGCATGCTGGACGACGTTTACACCGGCAACGGAATCTATCAGATTTCGGATAGTTTGAGCAACGCGACGCTGATTGCCCAGGGACCGGTATTTCCCAATGCCCTGGCGGGTCCTCTGACCTCAATCACCGCCGGCGCTTCGACCCTGGATGTCCTGGCTCCCAACCTGAAGACGCCATATTCCGAACAGGCAACGGTTGCCGTGGAGCGGCAACTCTCGAAGGACATGGTGCTTACGGTTTCCGGAATCTTCAGCCGCGGAGTCAATCTGCTGGGTACGCAGGACATCAACGCTCCGGCGCTCGGTGCGCCATTCACGTATACTATCACTGGCGCGCCGTCCAACATTCCAACCGCCTACACGACTCAGGTTTACTCGACGACCGTGCGGCCGAACCCCGCTTTCGGAGCCATATACGAAGAAACCAACGGCGTCAGCAGTTGGTATGACGGGCTCGTCATTGCTTTTGACAAGAGGTTTTCTCACGGATTCGAGTCGTCGGCATCGTACACCTGGTCTCACGAAATCGACGACGGGCAAGGCGCTGCCACCAACGCGATCTTCGGATTCAGCGACGGTCTTTGGACGTACAACGGACAATACGGCTTCGATAAAGGCAGCGGTTCGCTCGATCAACGGCAGAGGTTTGTCTACACGTTTGTGTGGGCGCCTACCTTCACGCATTCCACTAACGCATTCGCCAAATACGTAATCAACAACTGGCAGCTTTCCAGCATTACGACGATCCAGAGCGGCCGTCCGTCCGGAAGCCCGACGATCCATCTCACCGACACGCCGACCACCATGTTATACTCCGCCGATGCTCTCGACGGGTTTAACGGGAACTTCCGCGTACCGTTCCTGCCGGTGAATAGCCTCTACACGCCGTGGGTGGAACAGGAGAATTTCCGCCTGACCAAGATCATTCCGCTGCCCCGCGAGGGCATGAAGCTTGGTCTCAGCTTCGAGGCCTATAACATTGCCAACAACTGGTCGCCCACCGCACTGACGTCGCAGATGTTTACCGAGGCGAAGGGCGTGCTTACCTACACCCCGACGGCCTTCGGTGTCGGATCAAGCGATGGTGGTTTCCCCGATGGCACGCAGGCACGCCGCATGCAGGTGAGCGCGCGCCTGACGTTCTAAACTCGACCCAAACCGGGCGAGGCAGACGACGCAGTCCATCGTCTGCCTCGCTTTTTTTGGCGTCAGAAGATTCCAGAGTTAAACATACTACTTGACTGGTAGCGTCGGCGGTCTTTGCCGCCGGTGTGTTGCTACCGCTTGGCCAGAGAACCGGCGGCAAAGACCGCCGGCGCTGCCAAGGGCGTCGCACGACTGCGTGCGCCACTGCGTCAGTCCGTCTGCCTGGCGGACTCGCGCACGTAAAAGCGCTTGCCGCAGGCGCGGCAGTGGCGGGGTACGCGGTGCCAGCTCTTCATAATGGAGTCCAGGATGCCGCGGGGCAGGGACGGCGCAATGTCCCGTTTGAAGCAGCGCGGGCAGCGCAGTTCCCCGGGTTTGATGTCCATCTTCGAGCTGACTTCCAATCCGGCAGTCTAGCAGACGGCGCAAGCGCGCGCAGCCAAACAGGAATTGTGTATTCAACGCGGAGGCGCCGGGACGCGGAGAAAACGGGAGCAAAGTCAAGACCTGAGAACGCGGAGGAAGCGATGATTCCCGGTGTCGGATTGCACGAAGATCGCTCCCTAATGGTCGCGTCTCTGATCGGAGCCGCGATTACGGTCCCGTATTCGCGCAGCCGCGGCCGCCGGCCCTATTGCTTCCCCGAGTCCGGCGCCGCGGGAATCTGCGATTGCCGATTCACTTGGCCGTTCAATCCCTCTTCCAGCGAAATGTGGTTCTTTTCGAGCGTCTCCCCCAAAACCTGGTCGAGCGAGATGCGGGCGCGGGCGTAGGCCGCCAGAGCGTTGGCTTCGGAAATCCGGGCGGTCACCAGGGCCCGCTGGTCGCCCATGATGGTGTCGAACGTGGTTGTTCGGGCGCCGGAGACGAACCGGTGCTCATCCGCCTCCAGCAACTGTCGCTCGAGCGCCGATGTTTCCTTGGCCGCATCGTACCGCGTGTGCGACTGCCGTAGCGCGCTCATCCGCGCGGCCACTTCGACCACGATGGCGTTGGCCGCCTTCTGGTCCACAACCTGCGATTGGCGGTGCTGTAACTGGTCGATGCCGTAATCGGCCTGAGCCGCGCGGTTTCCGAACGGCGCCGTAAAACTGATCACCGCCTGGTTGTTGGGGAAGTTGTGCCGCAGCACTTGCGCCTCTGCCGAGCCCAGGCCGCCCACGAAATAGGGATTGGGCGGCTCGCCGTCCACCGTGTGGCCCTCGCCCGCCGCACCACGGTCATAACTCAGCAGATTAAGGGTTGCGGCCGGCAGCAGCGGATTAGCGGTGCCGGCCAGATTGATCTCATCGGTCTGCTCGCGATATTTTGTGACGGCCACGTCCGGTCTTTTCTCGAGAGCCGTGGCCACCAATTGTCGTAACGGAGGCAAATCGTCGGCATCGGGAACTTCGATGCGGTCCACGGTTACGATTGACGCCGCTTCCAGGATCGGGTCCTCGGTATGACTCAACGCCTCTTTCAGCAGGATCTCCTGTTGGCGCACGTTGGCTTGCGCAATCAGCACCTCCTGGCGGCGCGTTGCCAGTTCGGCTTGGGCCCGCGGCAATTGGATCGCCGGAATGGCTTCCGCGGCGATCTCCTTCTTCGTATCGTCGAAGAACTTCTGCGTGATCTCCAAAGCCTGCTGCCGGGCCTTCAACTCCGTGTCCGCCGCCACCAGGTCCCAGTAAAGGTTGAGCACGCTCGCCACCAGGTCCAGCAGTTGCGACCGGAACTGCTCCCGCGCCGCGGTTACGTTGATCCGGGAAATCCGGATAGTGCGGTTGTTGAGTCCCATTCCGAACCCCTGCAGCAGCGGCTGCCGCAGCGAGATGTCCATGTGGGTGGCCGCCACCGGATTCACGAAATCGCCCGGAGAGTTCTCCTGAAAGTGCTGCTGGTAGTCGCGGAATTGGATCTGGCCGCCTGTCGAGAGCCCCTGGCTGTATATGCTGTTGTAGGTGCGCGACGATTGCACCAGCGAACTCGTCTGGCTCAGAATCGTGTTGGCCTGCGGCTGCGTGATGTGCGAGAAGTTGGTGGTGCTCTGCAGGGTCGGATCGTAATTCGGCACGATCGTCCCCACCTGCTGGATGGTCGCTCCGCCGCCGTTGCTACCGCCGGCGCCACTGCCACTGCCGCCGCCCAGGCCGGCGCTTACGGTGGTCCCATTCACGCCCACACCGCTGTTCACGCTGGAAATCTGGCTGCTGCCGCTCGGCACGCCGCGGTTGGGGCCTCCGGCCTTGGAACGCTCCAGCGCCGAATCCGCCAGCCACGGCCCATAGCGGTCGATTTCCAGGTTCAAGTTATTCTCAATCGCCAGCGCCAGCGCGTCCTGCACCGTCAGGTAGAGGTTGCCCGCTCGAATCAGACTGTCCAGCCGGTTGGAATTGTGCAACCGGATAGGCGCAACCGTGGGCGCCACGTAGGGTCGAATGGCTGAGGGAACGGGCGCGTGCTCCACCGTGACCGGCTGATTTTGAGCCAGGCACGGCAACACCAGCGCCACGCCCGCGGCCGTTTTCAAAAGGCTCCGGAGTTTCATCGCGAGGCCTCCGGCTTCTTCACTTCGGGCAGAGAGGGTGGCAGCACCGACTCCCGCTGCACGTAGCCGCGCACCGCCTCTTCCATGGAAACGTGGTTCACTTCCAGGGTCCGTCCCAGGGCCGCGTCGAATCCGATTTTCGCGTGCGTGTAGTTAGCCATGGCTTGCACCTCGCCGTCCTGATCGTTGGCCAGGTCCTGCTGCGCCGCAATCACCAGCGCCACGCTGCCCACGCCGTATTGGAACCGCTTTTGCTCCGCGTCCAGGCTCTGCTCGGCCAACACCCGCGTAGCCACCGCCGTTTCGTAACGCGAGCGCGCCTGCTGCAAGTTGATCACGTTGGTTTTCACATCCACGCGCACCTGGTTGATGGCGCGTTGCATCTGCAGTTCGGTCTGCCGCAACTGCAGTTCGTCGGTCACGTAATCGGCCTGCGCCTGCCGGTTGCGAAAAGGGATGTTGAGGGAGATTCCAGCGGAGTAATTCGGAAAATTCCGGCGCAGGATCTGGCTCACCAGGTTCCCGGTTCCTCCCACGAAATAGGGATTGGGATCGCCGCAGCAATTGTCGTAAATCGGGTTGACCGGGCCGCTCAGGCCGTTGTTGGTGAACTCCGCAAAGGCCTGCAGGCTGGGCAACAGATTGTTCCTGGTGCCCTTGAGCAGCACCTTCTTGCTGTCCAGATTGATCTTGGCCTGCTCGATTTCGTCGCGCTTCTCGAGCGCCTCCTGCACCAGGTCCTGCACCGGCCGGATCTCGTCGGTCTTGGGAACTTCGATGTGGTCCAGCGGAATGACGTGCACGTCGTCCAGCCAGGCGTTCTCCATGGCGTTCCGGTTGAGCGCGTTCTTCAGCACGATCTCCTGCTGCGCGACGTTGGTCTGCGCGATCAGCAGCGCCTCTTTGCTGGCTGAAACCGCCGCCGCCGCCCGCGTGACCTCGATGCCCGCCAGCGCTCCGATCTCCACCTGCTTGCGGTTGCCCTCATACAGTTTCTGCGCCGCATCGAGCGCCTGCTCTTTGATGCGCACCGCCTCGTTGAAGCTCACCAGGTCCCAGTAGAGATCGAGCACCGCCGCCACCGTGGTCGCTACCTGCTGTTTCACCAACAGATCGCTCACCTTCAGGTTGTTCTTCGCCACCTTGATGTATCGATTGTTGACGCCGATGCTCAACCCTTGCAGCAGCGGCTGCGTCACATAAAAATCCAGGTAGCCGGAGAGCGACGGATTGAATAGCGGCGTGCCGCTATTCAACAGGCTGCGCGATTCGCCAAAAGTCATCTGCGCGTACGTGCCGGTGACCCAGCTTTGTGAATACCCGGCGTAGAATTGCCGGTAGCTGTTCACCAGCGTAGTAGTGGCATTCAACTGCGTATTGGTCAGCGGCGTGGTGCTGTGCCCAATACCGAACTGCGCATACAGCGATGGATCCATGTTGGGCGGATTGGGTCCGATGCCCGTGACGATGCCGCCGCCCGATCCAATCCCCGCGCCGCCCGCCAGGCCGCTCGAAGCCGTGCTGATACCGGCCGTCGAGACGCTGGTGGGGCCGGCCGCCACCGGGACGTCCGTGCCGCGCAGCAGCCCGCCCGATTCGGCCCGCCGCAGTACTTCCCGCGACAGATACGGGCCATAGCGCTCGACCGCGATATCGAGATTGTTTTCGAGCGCCAGCGCAATCACATCCTGCGCCGAAAGATAGAGGTTGCCCGACCGCACCAGTTGTTCCAGTCGCGGGGTATTCGCCAGCTTGGCCGGCGGAACCGTCCGCTTCTCCAGGTGGAACGGCGCCAGCAGGCGGCCCACCACGGGGCGCGCTTTAGGGGTATCGATGGACACTTCCGGCGTTTGCGCGGGCGCGGCCATAGCCGCCACCGCCAGCAACAGCAGAGCTTTCATGGAGCTCCTCATAGGAATCGAATTATCATGCGGGTTGTACATGGCAACTCCGGCACCACCCATCACATCACCGTAAGGCGCTGAAGCGCAATCGGTTCCGATCCCCGGCCGGCGTCGGCCCAAGGGTCCGGGTGTCCGCTTGCGGACAGCGCTTTGCGGAATCGGACGGCGGTGGGGCGCGCCAATCATTGATCGTGGGGCAGTCCCCCTGGACTGCGGCCGACGCCCCCGTCGGCCTGCTCGCGCTTTGCAGGATGCTGATATCGTTGCTCGGGCCGCGGGACGAGGGCGTCCCGCGCAGAGCAGGGGGTCTGCCCCACAAACTCTTGCAGCATTCGATATGTTGATAAGGAAGCCATGCACAAAGCGGTGATCTTCGATCTCGGCCGGGTCCTCGTCGATTTCGATTTTGGGCGCGGATATCGGGCACTGGAAGGGCTGTGTCCTTACGACGCACGCGAGATCCCGCGACGCCTGGCCGCCTCCGGCCTGGTGGAACGCTTCGAAACCGGCTTGGTCGAGCCCCGCGATTTCGTCGCCCAGCTCTCCGCCGTGCTCAGTCTCCACGTGGATTACGATCAGTTCTGCAACCTGTGGAGTTCCATCTTCACCGAGCCGCTCATTCCCGAGAGTCTTCTGGCCGGCCTGGCTGCCCGCTACCGTCTGGTGCTGCTTTCGAACACCAACGCCATCCATTTCGAGATGCTGCGCCACCGCCTGCCGGCGCTGCGGCACTTCCACCACCTGGTGCTGTCCTATGAAGTGAAGGCCATGAAGCCGCGGCCGGAGATCTACCGCGCCGCCGTGGAATGCGCCGGCTGCCGTCCCGAAGAGTGTTTTTACACCGACGACATACCGGCCTATGTGGAAGCCGCGCGCGCGTTCGGGATCGACGCGGTGGTGTTTGAATCGGCGGCGCAGATCGAGCGGGAACTTGCGGCCCGCGGCATCCACTAGCCCCAAGACAGGCTGACGCGTGGAGTTCGGCGATCCCGGTCAGTACGGAGTAGAAGGCGACCAGGATGGCGAAGAGCGCCAACGCCGGGAATACAGCCGGCCCGCGGGCTGGTCTGGTGCATGTCGATGCTGGCAGGGAAGGGAAGATAATACGCTAAGATTCGTGTGAACTTCCCGCTCCGCCCAGCGTAGATACTGGCATGGCGACGTTTGCGTCCGATGTCCGTTATGCGGTCCGCTCCATGCGCCGCAATCCGGGATTTACCGCGGTTGCCATCACCGCACTCGCGTTGGGGATCGGAGCCAATACGGCTATTTTTTCCGTAGTCAACGGAGTGATCCTTCAACCGCTGCCGTTTCGAGAGCCGGACCGGCTCGTGCGCCTGGACGAATCCTATGCAAACGGCGGCCACAACGGCTCAGTCTCCATCCCCAAGTACATGGCGTGGCGCAACAACGAAGTTTTCGCGGGAACCGCTCTGTACGACCAGGTGGGGCTCAACCAGACCCTCGGCAGTGGAGATCCGCCCATTCAACTCAAGACCATGCATATCTCTCGGGAGTTTTTCCAGGTCTTTGGCGGAGTGCCCGCGCTGGGCCGGGTTTTCGCCCGCACCGAGGACCGGCCCGGCGGGCCAGACACCGCGATTCTCACCTACCGCATCTGGCAAAGCCGCTTCGGCGGCGACCCGCGCATTGTAGGACGAACCATCCTGCTGAACAAACGGTCTTTCACCGTGGCCGGTGTCATGCAGAAGGGTTTCGAATCCGATCCGCAAGCCGATGCCTGGCTGGCGCTGCAAGCCGACCCCAACAGCACCAACCAGGGCAACTACCTCTCCGCGGCCGCGCGCCTCAAGCCGGGCGTGGACCTCAGCCAGGCGCGCGCGGCAATGAGGGTGATCGCCGAACAGTTCCGCAAGGCCAATCCCAAGTGGATGAATGATGGCGAAAGCGTGGCGGTGATCCCGATGAGCGATCTTATGGTCGAAGACGTCCGTCCGGCGCTCGAGATCCTGCTGGGCGCGGTCGGGCTGGTGCTGTTGATCGCCTGCGCCAACGTGGCCAATCTGTTGCTGGCTCGCGCAGCCTCCCGGCAGAAAGAGATGGCGGTGCGCGCCGCCATCGGCGCCGGCCGGTGGCACGTTGTGAGGCAACTCCTGACGGAGAGTGCCATCTTAGCCGCTGCGGGCACCGGGCTCGGTTTCGGGCTGGGCGCCTGGGGCGTGCGGCTGCTGCTGGTGGTGGCGCCCGGCAACATTCCACGGCTGACCGACACCAACAGTCTGCACGCCACCATTCCGGTGCTCGACCTGCGAGTGGCCGCCTTCACCATGGCGGTGGCGGTCCTCACTGTGATCCTGTTTGGGCTCTTCCCGGCCCTGCGGGCTTCGAACCCCGATCTGGCGACGGCGCTCAAGGAAGGCGGCGGAAGGGCGGGCACAGGCCATTCTCACAACCGCGCGCGTTCGCTTCTGGTGGTCGCCGAGACGGCGCTGGCCCTGGTGCTGATGGCGGGTGCGGCGCTGCTGCTGCGCAGCTTCGCCGGATTGCGTTCGGTCGATCCCGGTTTCAATACCCACCACCTGCTGGCGTTTGAAACCTCGCTCGCCGGCGGCGACTATTCCAAGACGGCCCAGGTGGCCGAACTCGTCCGCCGGGCCACCGGGCGTTTGCAAGCCGTGCCCGGCGTGAATTCTGCCGGGTCCACGTTCGTCCTCCCGATGAGCGGCATGAATATCGACCTTCCGTTCAACATCGAAGGCCGCCCACCCGGCAAGGGCGATTACAACGGCGACGAGCAGTGGCGCCCGGTGTCGCCCGACTACTTCCGCACCTTGCAGGTGCCGATGCTGCGCGGCCGGGGTGTCACGGAGCGCGATACGGGTAGTTCCCCGCTGGTAGTGGTGATCAACGATGCCATGGCGAAGAAGTACTGGCCCAAGGAAGAGGCCTTGGGCAAGGTCATCGTGATCGGCAGGGGTCTCGGTCCGCAGTTTGAGGAAGGGCCGCGGGAGATCGTCGGCATCGCCGGCAACGTGACCGAAAGGGGACTCGCCAACCACGGAGAGAGCGCCATGTACGTGCCGCAATCCCAGATGCCCAATGGCGTCACGGAACTTGCCGGCGGCATTATTCCGTTGGCGTGGGTAGTACGCACGGCCGGCGATCCGCTGGCGCTCCGCACCGTGGTGGAGCGAGAGATGCGCACCGTTGACGCCGCCATCCCGGTGGGACGCCTGCGCACCGTGGATGAGATAGTTTCCCAATCGCTTGCGCGGCAGAACTTCAACACCCTGCTACTGACGCTGTTCGCTGCGATTGCGCTGCTGCTCGCGGCCATCGGCATTTACGGGCTGATCTCTTACGGAGTGGAGCAGCGGATGCAGGAGATCGGCATCCGAGTCGCGCTCGGGGCCGAACGCGGCGACGTACTGCGCATGATCGTGATGCAGGGCGCGAAGCTGGCGGCCATCGGAATAGCCGCGGGGCTGGCAGCTGCCTTTGGACTGACGCGACTCCTCGCGAGCCTCCTTTACGGCGTCAAAGCGGCCGACCCGAAGACGTTTGCCGGCGTAGCGCTGGCAATCGGACTGGTGGCGTTGGCGGCGAGTTACATCCCTGCGCTGCGCGCCGCGGCGGTGGATCCCAACCAGGCGCTGCGGCACGAATAAGCGCGTCTGCCCCGTTCCGGGTGGATCGTCGCCCACTCGGAAACAGGTGAGAAAAGCCGGCTGGCCAAAAAAATGCCGGGCGCCCGGAGAGAGCGCCCGGCTGAGGAGCCCTCATAGACTGTTCGGAGGTACAGTCTGCAAGGGTTGGAGGAGCTTCTTACGCCAGCAGGCCGCCATGTCCCAGGCAAGCGACTTCCCAGCCGGTCACATGGTAACGGGCCAGCAGCGGCGGCAAAATCAAATCAACCACGTTGGGCTTGGCCGACCGGAAACATCCCGGCGCCGAAATGATCGGTACTTCATCCTTATACGACATCAGCAGCAGGTTGCCCGGTTCCACCGGCGCCAGGAAGCGTTCCACCTGGCCGCCTATCTTGGTCATGGCCTGCCCGATCACGTCTTCCGGACCGGCCGGCGCCGTCGTCGACGCCACCAGAATCACGCAGGGCTTCGAGCGCAGTAAATGCTGCATGCAGCGCGCTACCGAATTCTCATCTTCCGTGCACGAAAGGACGAAGTTGGCGTTCACCCCGAACCGCTCCAGCCGTTGCCGCATGATGTTCTCGAACAACTGCCGGGCCCGTTCCCCGCTGATCGGATCGGTGTAAAGGATGCCTACGCTGGGCGCTCGCACGGGCCGCGCCTGCAGGATGGGGCCGCGCTCTTTCAAAATGCCGAGCACCGCGTCCAACTGGTCCTTGGCAACCGCAAACGGCGCGCTCTTGACCGTGGCAATGCGCTGGCCCGCCACCGCGTAGCTGAAGTTCAAGGCGGTGGCGATGACCGTGCTGGCCGTGCAATTGATCTGCTTGAGCAGCTCATCGTCTACCAGCACGCAGCAGTTCTCAGTGGCCAACAGGTTCGCGCGCCCGCCGGCCGCCAGACGGATTTCGAAACTGCCGCAACCCATCTCGCTGGCAACCTGGCAGACGGCGTCGTCTTCGCCAACCTCGCCGTCTTCCAGCTCAGTAACCCAAATGTTCTCCATGCCCTCGGATTCCAGAACCCGGACATCTTCATCGCTGATCACATGGCCTTTGGCCAGCAGCTTTTTCCCGCCCGGACGGAATACCGTGCAACACAGGACCCGGCCAGTTGAGGATTTCACATCAACCGTTAGCGCTCTCATGCATGCCTCACAAGAAGTAGGATCGGACAATTTCAGGTTCTTTAATCCTGAAAGACGATTCTAGCCCAGATTGTCAATTACGCGCACTTGTTTTACGCGGTCTTTTGGGGGTGCGCGAAATGACCCCACTTTGGGGGTAGTGCTACAGCGGGCGGGGAGTGGGGATCTGGATGAATTGCTCGTCTGGGGCAGGCACCTGTTGTCCCCAGATCTGCGCGTTCCACCGCTCCGGCCGCAGCACGCGCACCACCGCGATCTCGTCGCAGGCCTGGAATTTGGGGCACCGCACGCAGTCCTTCCACGCTTTGAGCGGCAGCGCGCCGCGCTCGATCACGTGGAACCCGACCTTTTCAAAGAACTCCGTGACGTAGGTGAAGGCGAACGCGGCGTCCAGTTCATATTGCTGCGCCTCCGCCACCAGGGATTCCACCAGGTGCCGCCCCACGCCGTGCGTCTTGGCGTCTTGCGCTACCGCCAGCGAACGGATTTCGCCGGTTGTCGGGCTGTAAAAATGCAGTGCCCCGCAGCCCAGCAGCCGGCCGCCCAGCGTGACCACCGTGAAATCGCGGATGGCCTCCGACATCTCGAACTCCGTGCGCGGCAACATCACGCCGCTGGCAGCGTAGCCGTTGATCAGTTCCAGGATGGGCCGGATGTCGCGCATCACCGCTTTGCGGGAATGGAGTTCCACGGCGCCCGCGCCAGGTTCCACGAATGCGTCCGCGCGCAGACTGCTGATCATGCCGCCTGTGCCTCCCCGGCCACCATCCGCGTCCCGATTTCTTCTCCCGCCAGAAGCCGTTCGACCACCCGATCGGCCGCGCCTGCCGCGATCCGCACCTGCCCTACCCCCGCGGTGAGCGCCGCCATGGCCGCGTTCAGTTTGGCCAGCATTCCGCCCGTGGCAATCCCGCTTTCGATCAATTCCCGGCATTCCGCCACCGTGAGCGACGCCCGCACCCGCCGCTCGCCATCCATCACGCCCTCCACGTCGGTCAGAAAGACCAGTAGTTGCGCGCCAACCGCCACCGCGCAAGCCATTGCCATCTGATCGGCATTCACGTTGTAGATGCGCCCCTGGCGGTCGCCCGCCACCGACGCCACCACTGGAAGATAGCCGTTCGTCACCAGCAGGTCGAGCAGCCCTGCGTTCGATTTCGTGATCCGCCCCACCGCTCCCAGCGCCGGGTCCATTTGCTCGGCCTCCACCAGCAGGCCATCGATTCCCGAAAGCCCCACCGCCAGCGCGCCCGCGCGGTGCAAACTCGCCACCAGCTCATGATTCACACTGCCCGTGAACACCTTCAGCACCGCGTCCAGCGTCTCCGGCGTGGTCACCCTCAGCCCGTTCACAAAACGGCTCTCGATGCCGCGCTCCGCCAGATAGCGCGTCATCTGCTTGCCGCCGCCGTGCACTACCACTAATTCGGCGCCCTTGGCGCGCGCCGCGGAGATCTGCGCCCCGAGCGCGTCGCGCTGCGCCGCGGTATCGAGCAGCGTGCCCCCCAGCTTGATCAGCGTCTTCATATCAGGCCTTCGGTCTCCGCAAGCCCGAGCATCAGGTTCATGTTCTGTACCGCCTGACCGGCCGCGCCCTTCACCAGGTTGTCGATGGCGCTCACCACTACCGCGCGCCCGGTGCTCGCGTCCACCGTCGCGCCAATGTCGCAGAAATTCGTCCGCGCCACGGACCGCAGGTCGGGCATGCGCCCCGGGTTGTACAGGCGGAGGAAGGGTTCATCCGCATAGTGCGCTTCGTAGATCCGCAACAGGTCTTCGGCGCCGGCCCCACCGGTGGTACGGAAATAGATCGTTTCCAGAATGCCCCGGTCCACCGGCAGCAGTTGCGCGGTGAAACTGAACTCGCGCTCCGCGAGGCCGGAAACCTGCAACACTTCCGGCACGTGCCGGTGCTTCAAAATGGAGTACGCCGAAAAATTCTCCGTCACCTCGCAGAAGCCGGTGGTCAGGCTCGGTTTCCGGCCCGCGCCGCTCACCCCCGATTTCGCGTCGCATACGATTCCCGCCGCGCGATCTACTACTCCCGCTTCCAGCAGCGGCCGGATCGCCAGGTTCGCCGCCGTCGGATAGCATCCCGGGTTGGCCACCAGCCGCGCCCCCGCCACCCGCTCCCGGCAAAACTCCGGCAATCCATAAACCGCCTCCGCCAGCAATTCCGGCCGGGTATGGGGTTCGCCATACCAGGCCGAGTAGTTCTCCGCCGTTCCCAATCGGAAGGCCCCACTCAAATCCACCACCAAGGCGCCCGCTTGTAGCATCCCCGGCGCCAGTTCCATGGAGACCGCCGGTGGCGTCGCCAGAAATACGAGTTCCACGCCGGCTCGTCGAACCGCCTCCGGGTCGCAGGGCAGGCGTTCCAAATCCTTGGATTTTCGCATGGCCGCCTGTCGCTCGCGGTCCTCGTGATGATCCAGCAACACCGTCTCTACTTTTCCGTGATATTGCAGAATCCGAACGAGTTCCGCCCCGCTATACCCCGTGTAGCCGACGATGCCGACGCTGTGCTTCAAATGTGTATTTATTCCTTTCTATGAATAAATATACCACATGACGGCCTGCCCTTCGAAGTCTTTGCCTGCTGGCGCATAAATGAAAAGCGGATGTTCGACCAAACGCTGGCGGGAAAGTCGGTGATCGGTACCGTGCTAAATCTGCTCTTTTGGTACGAGGTGTGCTTGTTGCACTTGGTGAATGGGAACCCAGCCAGCAACCCCAACGATGGCTTTGGCCAATGTGGTGCGCCCGGGCTGACTCGAACAGCCGACCTTCTGGTTCGTAGCCAGACGCTCTATCCAACTGAGCTACGGGCGCTTGCGGAGGAGGACTTTCTTACTGTACCCGACTGCGGTGCTGCCGCGCAACCACAGCTCGAATTCCGTATGCCGCCAGCCAGCCCGCCATATGGTATAAAACGATAGAAAGGTCTTTTTTGGCCGGTATAGGCCATTAAGGGGCGCGTTTGGCAGTACTCAAAGAAGTCCCCAAGCGCAGACTCCTTCGCACGTGGAAGGAGATTGCGGCGTGCCTGGGCGTGACGGTCCGCTCGGTTGAACGGTGGGAAAAACAGGCGGCTCTACCGGTGTATCGCCAGGGCGGCGGCCGGAAGGCGCGCGTCTACGCCTATTCCGACGAACTGCAGAAGTGGTTGGAGCAAGGCGGCATGGCGTTGCGCGACGCCGGCGACGCCGCCCCGCCGGATCGGCGGCGGACATGGCTCCGTGTCACCGCCGGCGCTTTGGCCGCAGTGGTGGTGGCCGCCATCGTCCTCTGGCAAACCGGTATCTGGCCGGCGCGCGTTCCGCACACCTGGCGGTTTGCCGGCGGCTACCTGTTGATCGAGGATGTTCACCATCGCCTCTGCTGGGAGAAACATCTCCCGCCACTCGACCCGCGCTATGACTTGGAAACCCAAGACAAGGTGTTGATCGCCGACATCGATGGCGATGGCCGGGAGGAAGTGGTCGTCAACTACGTCCCCGCCGATGTGGCGGAAAAGGGCGGATCGGTGATGTGCTTCGACCATCGCGGGGGCCTGCGCTGGCAATACCGGTATGGCGGTTCGAAAACCTTCGGCAACCGCACCTTCGCTCCCACTTACCTCGGCAACCTGTTGCGCGCCGTCCGGGCGCACGGCGTGCCGCTCCTGCTCACGGTGGCCAACCATTACATCTGGTATCCCTCGCAGGTTGCCCTGCTCGATCCACGAACCGGGCGGCTGTTGGAGGAATACTGGCATCCGGGAGCGATCTATGAGTGCATCCTGCACGACCTGGATCACGACGGGCAGGACGAGGTTCTGCTGGGCGCCATCAACAATCCCGGCGAAGGCCTGGGCCACGCGGCGTTAGCGGTGTTGAAACTGCCGTTTTCCGACGCACCGCGCCGCACTGTGCCGGCCGGCGACCCTTTTCCGCCCGCGACGGGAGGCGGCGAACTGGCCTACCGCCTGTTCCCTCTGCCCGACACCAGCCGGGCAGCGGGCTTGCTGCCGCGGATGGCCAAGCTGGCTGTGGACCCGCATGATCGCATCCTGGTGGAAACTACCGCGCCCGAGTCCAGCGCCATCGTCTATTATCTCGACTTCAGCCTCAACGTCGTGGAATTTCGCCTCTCCGACAACTTCGCCGCGGTGCATGAGCGGTACTACCGGCAGCACTTGCTGGACCATCACTTGAGCGCCGCCGAGACGGCCCTTCTGGGGAAAGTGGTCGCTTTCCCTGCCGCGCCGGATGGCAACAGCCCTGAGTTGTCGAGGTTCTGGCCCTTCTAAGTCTGATAAGTCGTCAGAGTCGCACTTCTGTCGCACTATGTCGCACCCGCCTCGGTCGAGGCGGGGTCACAATCCTGGCTAACCCAGCTTCCGCAGTCCAAGGAGCCCCGGGGCTTTTTTGATGCCTCTATGAGGCGCGTTGCTCGCCGGAACACGCGGGCAGTCTTTTGTTTCCATCACGGCGTGGCGGCGGCTTGTCC
>JBEKQS010000039.1:0-26252 GCA_049519475.1 Bryobacteraceae bacterium
GCCGATGACCTGCCGCTTCAGCGCCTGGCGCTCCGACTGGACCATTTCAGCCGACTTGAGACTCAGGGCCAGGTAGTCCCCGCATTCGCGCAGCAGGGTGTCCATTTTCCGGGAGAGGATGGATTCACGTTCTTCGGCGAAGCGCGCCAGTGTTCCGCTGACGAGCTCGGCTTCCAGCGCCTCACCAAACCTCTCAAACCCGGGCTTCGTGGAATAAGGGAAGACCCGAGGCGTTCCAGGAAAGTTCCTGGCAAGCTGGACGCGTACGTACTCCACCACTTCCGCAAGCTCCTGTTCGCTCAGGAGGTCGGCTTTGGTGAGCAGGACGCCGACCTTCGGTGTGTACTGGTAAAGGCTCTTCAGCAGATCGATATCACGCTGCGAAAGGGGCGGGTCCACGCTGACCGCAACCAACGCGAGACCCACATTCGGCAGCCAGTCCAACGACGTTCGCGTATTGTGGGAAAGCGCGCTTTCCAGACCGGGCGTATCGACGAACTTCAGGCCGCGAAACCGCCGCAACTCCGGCAGCTTCACGCTAATCAGGTCGACTTGCTTGGCGTTCTCCGGGTTTCGCTTCTCGGAGATGTAGTCGCCGATCTGCTCAAGCCGAACCTCGGGGTCGCGACCATCCCGATGATGAACTCGCGCCTCAACGCGCGAGCCGTAGCGGAGTTCCGTGACCACCGCCGTCACCGGCACGACACCCACTGGAAGGATGCTGCTTCCGATGAAATGGTTCAGGAAACTGCTCTTGCCGGCCTTGAATCGCCCCAGCACGGCGACGCTGATCTCGTCCTGTCCCGCCGAAGCGCGTGCGCTGGCGAGCAAGCCGGAAAGCGCGGAAATCTGGTACCGCGCCGCCACATCCGCCGCCAGGTCCAAGGCTGGCTGTAGTGGTGACTTTGCGAGCATTCGGGTGAATGGCTGGTTGGAATCGGGAGAATGGGCCGGGCCGTTGGTTTCGGGGTGGATGTCTTCCGTCCTCAGAATCATAACTCTTTCCGAGTAGGAGCTATCATTCCCGAGTCACGCTCGAGACGGTTGATGGTGGGCTCCATCACCAACGGTCTAAACCAGATTATAGCGTGCTTTCAAAGCGTCGGGGGCGGCGGCGAACGCTTGGGTAGCGCGCTAATTCTGCGTCGGCGTCACGCTAGCCGTTGTTACCCTGGCCTAGCGAAAGCCATATCCGATTCGCTCATTGCCGCCGACATTTCCGCCATGGTCAATCCCGCGCGCCCAGACGAGAAAGAAATGACCATGACGGTAGGCGTCAAGCCGTACGAGTTATTGAAGTGACCAAGAGCCACGCCCCTCTGACGGCCCCCAAACAGCAGAAGTGCTATCAACGCAGATTTAGCGCAGTACCAACGCTTTGACGCTTGCCACACCTGCTATCGTTGAAAGTGAAAGTTCAGAAGGCTGGAGGCTGTACAATTACCATGACCGTCGTCGTTAAATCCAAGGATGAGTTGGTGGTGCCCCGCAGCGTGCGCCGTCAGGCTGGCATAAAATCCGGAGACCGCGTGGAGTTCAAGGTCTCCGGCGGAATCATTAACATCATTCCCGAGCTTCCCACTGCCGATGACGAATACACGCCGGCCCAGCGCCGTTTGCTTGATGCCCGTCTGGCCGAAGCCCGCAAAGGCCCGTACTACGGACCCTTTATGACTGCCGACGAAGCCATCGCCTTTCTCGGCAAAGAGATCAGAAACCGAAGAAGAGCTGCGCGCAAGACGACCTAAGCGATGAAGATCGTCTTATCCGATCGCGTCATCGAAGCCTTGAAGGACGCTCCGCCGCATGTCCGGCGGGCTTTTCAGAAGCAATTGCGGTTTCTGGCCGCGAACCTCCAACACCCATCGCTCCACGCCAAGAAATACGACGAGAGCCGGGACTTGTGGCAGGCCCGCGTCAACAAATCCTGGCGCTTCTTTTTCATGATCACGGATGACTTCTACCGCATTGAAGATGTCACTCCTCACCCGAAATAGCAGAGGGGCTTCAGTCGCGCACCTGTTGGATGAGCGGTCCCCTCCCCGTGGCGAATGGGCCACGGGGAACGGGGGCTTCGGGGTTCTCGCGTTGACCGCACATCCGGCTTTTAGACATAATGGATTCAGGCGTTGGAGTTCGCCGCAACCGCCCCTCGGGGAAGATGACTCCTACAGAGGACTCCCTGGTTGTGAGCACCATGGACGACGCGCGGGAACCCGGCCACCTCAATTCGTCGCAGCGGTTGCATCTGCTGACGAGTTGCCAGTACGCCGACAAGCTGCTCGCGGAAATTGAGGCAACTCTGGTCGCATCGCAGTCGAAGTCTCCATTCCCTAAATTCAAGCCCGACATCTCGCCTGCGCAAGCCAAGGTCGTGCAAGACTACATCTCCCGGATGCGTGCCCAGTTGCTTCGCATCCTGGATAGCCAGGCGGTTCCGATTCCCGCGCCGCATATCGGGTCGGTCCACTCCATTCGAGTGACGCTCGGATTTGTGGATATGGCCTTCGATGAGTGCCGTCCGAAGCGCATGGCCGGATACGGGGCGCTGGCGGACGGCGCCGCCGTCGAGATCGCCGGGCTGGTCGATGAAATGCAGGGCATCATTTCCCGGTTGGATTCGTACCTGGCGCAGGGCCAGTCCGCCGACCTGGAGAAGCGCTTGCATCGCCTGGAGCAGGCTGGCGGCGACATCGCGCTGGTCCAAGCGCTCGAACGAGCCATCAACCAATATGGCTTGGTCGAGTTTCGGCCGGCATTAGGCACCATCATCGACCGGCTGGAAACGAATGCGTTCGAAATCGCCGTTTTTGGCAGGGTCAGTTCCGGGAAATCGTCTCTGCTGAACCATATTGTCGGGCAGGATCTGCTGCCCGTCGGGGTGAACCCGATCACCTCCGTGCCCACGCGCCTGGCTTACGGCTCCGAGCCGCGCGCCACCGCCTGGTTCGCCGACCGCAAGCCGGAGCAATTCGGCATTGAGCGGCTGGCGGAATTCGTTACGGAGCAGCACAATCCCGCCAACGCCCAGCACGTAACCCGAATTGTCGTGGAACTGCCGGCGCCACGGCTTCGCGAAGGAGTTGTCTACGTGGACACGCCGGGTCTTGGGTCGCTGGCCACTTCCGGGGCGGCCGAAACCAAGGCTTATCTTCCCCGGTGCGATTTGGGAGTTGTGCTGATCGATGCCGGGTCAACTCTCACCGAGGACGACCTGGCGCCCATTCAGACGCTCTACGATGCCGGCATCCCCGCGTCCGTGCTGTTGAGCAAGGCCGATTTGCTGGCGCCGGCGGATCGGGATCGCGCGCTTCAGTACGTGGCCGGCCATATCCGTTCGGATTTGGGTTTGGAACTGCCGGTCGATGCCATCAGCATCAAGGCCGAGTATAGCCACCTCCTCGAAAAATGGCTGTCGACCGAGATCCTTCCACTTTACGATCGTCACGCCGAACTCGCGCGGCAGTCGCTGAACCGCAAGATCGGCGCGCTTCGCTTCGGAGTGGAGGCGGCTCTCAAGGCGCGATTGAAGCGCTCGGGGCCCGGTGGCCACGCCGGGCCCAGGATCGACATCGGCAAATTGCGAGACTTGGAGACGGAACTCAGAACCGCCGCCGGCAGAATTGCGCAGGCGCGGACGGAGTGCGTCGATATGACCGACGCGCTGCGCGAATGCGCGGATGGCTTGATTCGGACAGCCGCGAACCATCTGATTGACGCGTGGGCATCGGGTGCCAGTGCAACCGGCGAAGACCGCATCAAGAACAAGCTGGAACAGGCTGCCGCGGAAAGCGCGGCGCAGGTCGCATCCGCCATCCAGGAGGCGGCCCGTAACGCCGGCGGCGTACTGGCAAAAACCGCCATGGCGCTCGAGCTCGAGAACAGGCCTGAGCCGGACGAGTTATTGGATGTACTGAAGAATATGCCGCGCGTCGATTTGGGTAACCTCGAAATTGAGGTCGCTCCGAGTGCGGTGGCCTCACTGTTGGGCCGCCGCTGGGCCGTCGCATGGGTGGAGCGGCGGATCAGATCTCAAGCCGGCGACCAGCTTACGGACGCCGTTGGAATCTATGCGCGCGTGCTCCATTCCTGGGTGCGCAAGACCTTCACCGAATTGCAGGAGCAGTTTGACAGCTACGCCGATGCCTACCGGGCGCACTTGGATCGCCTGGCGGCAAACAGGACCGGCGTTGAGGACGAGCAGGCTCTGCGAGACGATCTCGCGGCCCTCGCCGCCGCCGCGCCGGAAGGCGCAGCACTGCCGCGTGAGCTGGCATCGAACCTATGAGAGTGCGGCCGGCAATTAATTCCCGAGACTACATCGTAGCGTTCGAGCTTCGCTCGAAAGACGATTGCCCGCCTGATTTTGAATTGCCGCCTTCGCTCGCCGGCTTCGATACAGGCGTCTTTCTGCCGCGCGGCGATTCCGATTGGTTCGGCCGGCCCTTCCATCCGCCCCGCATTTTGCTTCTGACGGGTGGTGCGCTGCATATCATCGCTCACCCGAGCGCAGGCGAACCGCCTCGCCAATGCGCCCTGGAGCGGATCTCTTCGGTGGAATCGGGGCACATGCTTCTGAAAGGGTGGCTCCGTTTCTCCGGACCCGGGTTCGATTACACTGTCCGCTACAATACCCGTGGTATCCCCTCGGTCCTTCGGTTCATGCCCCGCTTCCGCGACCAGTTGCTGCGCCGCGCCCAGCCAGGCGTGACTCCGGAGGCCCATCCAGGAGCCGGCCTCGATATCAAATTCGGCAACGCCTTAGCACGCGAACTGGACTCCGGAGAAGCCGTTCTGATGCAGCTTTTCCAACCACCGCGGGAGGTGAAGTCCAGAAGATGGTGGCTTCCACACCGCTGCTGGATGGCAGGCGATTTGCTGGCGCTGACCGCCAGGCGGTTGCTGTGGATTACAGACCGGGAGCGGGGATCCTATTCGCGATACGGGAGCATCGCTTCGTATGCTCCATTCGACGCCGTGCTCGGCATCGATCCGACATCGGGTCGAGGCGGAGACATTCTCCAAGTGAACCTGAACAACGGTTCCGCGTGGCAGCTTCCGATCGCGTCCGGATGCCGGCGAGCAGCGGAAGATTTCGCGGCGGTAGCCTCTATGGCCCAAACTTGATGACTGTATCGATGCGCAGCGGAGCGAACTTGATATAGCGGCCCGCGTGGTACTGCGGCTGGGTGGCCAGGCGGCACATCTCGATAATCTGCCCCGGGTTCCCGCCGGCGCTCTCCAACACTTTTTCACGGAACTCATCGAGGTCCAGGTTGCGCAGTTTGAAATAGTCGGCAGCGGCTTCGAACAATTGCTCGCCGTCCCGTTCAGAGAGCGGCGGGAGATTCAGTGCGTTCGCTGGATTCCAGAAGAGTCGGGCCAATGCTCCCAAACTGAAAGCATCCCGCGAGGCGGCGAAAAGAGCCATACCGGGCGCGTGGTAGATTCGCTGCAAGAAACGGTAAGTAGCGAAGCCGGCGCCCGTAACGCCATCCAGCATCATCGGCACGGGTGAGCTTTCCACCGCACTCCATAGGAGACCTTTGAGGTGAATACTGGTTTGAACCTTGAGCCAGGCCTCCGGATCGCCGCCCGGTTTCGCGCGTCTGACAAAACCCGCATGGCGCGCCGCCATTAGAGCTCGCGCCATGGCAGTCAGCAAGGCATGCAGGGTTGGCTCCCCGGCAACGTATAGCACGTGGTGATTGCCGGAGAGCGCCTCTTGAATGAGCCTGGTCTTGCCGCTGCCCTGAGGACCCAACAGTAAGAGCGGATCGCCGGTGGCAAACGCCAGACTCAGGCGTTGCACTTCCTTCTCCATCCCCACAAAAGGAAGGTCCGGCTCCATACAAGCTTCGCCGCTACTTGACGACCAGCACGTTGCAGCGCACGGTGCTTGTCAGGTTGTGGGCCGTGCCACCCCAGATATGCTCGTAAATTCGGGAGTGTCCCGTGAAGCCGATGACCAGCAGATCGATGGCATTCTCCCGCACGAAATCGCCAATTACCTTGACGGCATGTCCGGGCACGATCACGGTCTCGAGGTCCACGGAATCGATCGCCGCGCGCGCCCGGCAGTGCTCGGCAAGCTGCCCGAAGTAGCTGTCGGCGCGATCCTGCTCTTCGCGCAGCTCGTCGATCACCTCGGCGTGGCGGGGAATCTCCTCCTCCACGCAAATCAGGCAAAGGCGCGCGCCAACCCGCGCGGTGAGTTCGACGGCGAAATCGAATGCCTTGCGGGCGCTATCGGAGCCGTCGTGTGCAATCAAGATTCGCTCGATCATATTATTTATCGCTCCGCCTTCGGTAGCAGGTGTTTGGGCATAAACCAGGCGTTGGCGATCGCCGTCGGTATCACGGCGCTGGCGATCACGGTTGCCACCAGGTAAGAATACTGCGCCCCGGTGATGATCTGGTGATTGAGACCGAACAGGGCCGAGATGGTGCCAAACGTCAGTCCCGTGGACATCATCAGAGAGTAATACAACCCTTGGTGCCCTTCATGATTGAAAGCCCGCACGGTGGGGACCAGCGGGACCATTTTGCTCACCATCTTGGCCGCGAACAGCGCAAGAAAGGCGAGCGGTGTGGCGATGAGAGCCGGCACGGAGACCAGCGATCCGGCGCGAATGAAGTAGAAGGGCGTCAGCAGTCCGAAGGTCAAGGTTCGCAGACGCCGGATCAGAATGTGATCCTTTCCTACCGTTCCGGCCAACACCATCCCGATGATGTACGCCGGCAGTACTGCCTCGCTGCCCGCCCACGCCGCTAAACCGCCCATGCCGAACAACAGAAACAGAATGTACTTTGCTTCGAGCTCCGAAACGCGGCCTCCATACTTCTGAAAGAACCATGGAGTGACAAACGGCAACGCTCCGAAGACAACTACACTCGCCACCACAAAGATCAGTGTCCGCATGGTGAACGGGGCGAAGATCAGCCCCAGCGCGATTACGGTTCCGAGATCGTTCACAAAACAAGCCGCGAGAATGCCCTTGCCAAAATCAGTCCGGTTCAAACCAAATTCCAGCATGACGGCATACACCACGGCAACCGAAGTAGTGGACAGAGCGACTCCCGCCAACCAGCTTGCCGGAATGGACCACCGCAACACGAAGTGCGCCACGGCCGCGGCTCCCAGAAATGGTGCGAAAAAGCCGACCAGCCCCACCACCATGGCTTCTTTCCATTTCGTGCGGAATATACTCGGGTCGAGCTCCGCCCCGGCCAGAAACGTGAGCACAATCGCTCCCGTTCCAGCCAGGAAGCCGACCCAGGCCGATTTCGCCCCCAGCACTTCCGTGCCGATCAGCGCGCCGATGACGAGCTGCGCCACCGTGCCAACCACGATCTCCGAGAGCGCCGTCGAGATCCTGAACCAAATTGAAAGCAGCGTGGCGATCAACGCCAGAATCAGCCACAACGCCGCTTGAAACCAGACCTGTTCCATGCCGGTCTCCGATATTCAAATTTAGCTGTATAGGGGATTCGGCCTCGAAGCCCCTACAGCAGTTCCTGCCGCAGGAGTCATTGGCCGCTCGAGAGCGACGGTTTGGCGAACTCCACCGCCTAATCAGAGAATACTGCAAACCGCGGAACGCTGCAATCCCTCCGCGTTGCCCTGACCGATGCCATGAGTTATAGTCGAGCTTCGAAACCATGGGTGATGGAGCGTCACCTGTAACCGTTCCGGGCAGCCGGTTCTGATAGCTCCTACCGTCTGGTAGGAGCTATTTCATTTTGGGTATGCGTTTTACTTCTCATTCGCAAGGCACAAGGAGTCATAGATGACCAAAATCGTAAGTGTTGTAGGTCGTGAGATCCTGGACTCTCGCGGCAATCCCACCGTTGAGGCCGAGGTTTGCCTGGATGGTGGCGCGGTCGGCGTGGCGGCCGTTCCTTCGGGAGCATCGACGGGAGAAAAGGAAGCCGTCGAATTGCGCGACGGCGATAAAAAGCGGTACGGCGGAAAGGGCGTCAAGCAAGCCGTAGGCCATATTGCAAAGGAACTGGCCGCTGCCGTCGCAGGCAAGGACGCTACCAACCAGCGTGCCGTCGATCAAGCCATGATTGACGCCGATGGGACACCCAACAAGGCAAAACTGGGAGCCAACGCGATTCTCGCCGTTTCGATGGCCGCCGCGCGCGCCGCGGCCAGCGCTCACTCGCTGCCTCTGTTCCGATATCTGGGCGGCGCCAACGCCTGCACCCTTCCCGTGCCCTGCATGAACGTGCTCAACGGCGGCAAGCACGCCGACAACACCGTCGATTTCCAGGAGTTCATGATCGCGCCACACAACGCGCCATCATTTGCCGAGGCTATCCGCATGGGCATGGAGACCTTCCACATGCTCAAGCAGGTGCTGAAAGGCAAAGGATACAGCACCGCCGTGGGTGATGAGGGAGGCTTCGCTCCCGATCTGAAATCCAACGACGAAGCGGTCGAGCTGATTCTGGAAGCAATCGCGAAAGCCGGCTACAAGCCGTCCACCGATATCTCGATTTGCCTCGACCCGGCCGCCAGTGAAATGTGGGACGACGGAAAGTACGTACTCTTTAAATCCACCAAGAAGGCCATTACCTCCGACGAGCTCATCAAAATCTGGGAGTCATGGGCCAATCAATACCCGATCGTGCTCCTCGAGGATGGCATGGGGGAAAACGACTGGGACGGCTGGCGCAATTTGACGGTTGCTCTCGGCGCCAAGATCGAACTGGTGGGAGACGATATCTTCTGCACCAATCCCAAGATCCTGCAAGAAGGAATCGACAAGGGAATCGGAAACGCAGTCCTCATCAAGTTGAATCAGATCGGTACGGTGACGGAAACGCTGGATACCATGGAACTCGCCGGCCGCAATGCCTACCGGTGCTTCGTCTCCCACAGGTCGGGCGAAACGGAGGACACCTTCATTGCGGATCTGACGGTTGCCACCGGCGCGGGCCACATCAAAACCGGTTCGGGTTGCCGAAGCGAGCGCGTAGCGAAATTCAACCAGTTCCTGCGGATTGAGGAGCGGCTGCATGGGCACTCGCGCTTTGCCGGGCGTGCCGCCTTCCGGCGCTGAGTCGGAGCGGCAATTGGGCAAAAAGATACGATTGGTTGTGAGCGGCATCCGGCGCGGGAGCGAATCGAGCCGGATGCCGAATTCACTTCAACCCGCGGGTCAGATCGCGTAGGAACCGGCGGCGCGGGCTACCAGCGCCGGTATGGGAAGGGCAACAGGGGCGACTGCAGGAGCTTCCGAAAACAAAAACTCGAACGTAACCTTCTGGCCGGTCTCGGTAAGCCAGTCTCGGCCCGAGTGCCTCAATTCCAAGGTGTCCGGAAAGCCGGCAGCGGCAAGGCGCGCGCGCTTCCGGTCCATCGACAGCACGACTGCTTCTACGATCACTCCGGCGGGATACTCGATCAGAGCGTACATAGTGAACATTAACCTCCCTCTGGTTAACTGGAGCATGCCCCCGGAACGAAAACAATTCAACGCTGACGTTAGTTATGGATCAAAAGATCCAGTACGCCAATCAGAGCCGCGACCGTAAGGGAGCGTTAGATTGGGGTGACCGTCCCTATTGGATCGTCGACGGCGAACGCTCCCTTACGGTCGCGGCTCCGATTGGGCCGCCCGGTGATCGCCACCTATGGGAAAATGGCTGTTAGTGATCGTACTCGACGGCATCCTTTATGCGGCCGCCTTCCTCGGCGCCGGCGCCATCGTGGCTTGGCTGGCAGGCCCGGTTTTCGCGCTTCCCGCGTGGATCCTCGCTCTGTTCTGCCTCTATTTCTTCCGCGATCCCGATCGCGCCATCCCCGCCGGCCCCGTGGCCGTTTCTCCGGCCGACGGCAAAGTGGTTGCCGTGAAGGCGGAAAGCCCCACGCTCCTCCGCGTCAGCATTTTTCTCAATATCTTCGATGTCCACGTCAACCGCGCGCCCATCGCGGGCACCATCCGCGACGTCCGCTACCAGCAGGGACGCTTCCACGTCGCCAGCCGCGAAGAGTGCTCCCAGGCCAATGAGCAGAACATCGTCACCGTGGAGCGAGACGGCACCTCGGTGGTCTTCAAGCAGATCGCCGGCCTGATCGCCCGCCGTATCGTTTTCCGCAAAAAGCCCGGCGATCGAGTCGCCGCTGGTGAGCGCGTCGGCCTCATCAAATTCGGTTCGCGCGTCGACGTCCTCTTCGGTCCCGAATGGGAAATCGTGGTTCAGCCCGGCATGCGCGTGGCCGCTGGCTCCAGTATCCTTGCCCGCCGCCGCGACCGGGAGCAGCCGAATGGGGCTTAGAAGCCAGCTCATCGACCCCCGCTCAGCCGATCGCCGCCCGCGGCGCGTCGCCTATGCGCTGCCCACGCTCTTCACCGCCGGCAATATTTTCCTCGGCTATCTATCCATCCTGAGAGCCTTCCGCGGAGCCATGGCGGCTGCCGCCGGCTCGGGCGGCGCATCCGAGCATTTCGCCGTCGCCGCCAAAGCCATCGTCGCCGCCGCCGTCCTCGACGGCCTCGACGGCCGCATCGCCCGCATGACCAATACCACCAGCGAATTCGGCCGCGAAATGGACTCCCTCGCAGATGTCGTCAGCTTCGGCATGGCTCCCGCCGTCCTGGCCTATGCCTGGGGTGTGCAGTTCGTCGACACTTCCATCGGCCCCAACTGGCGCGAGCACATACTGCGCGCCGGTTACCTCGTCGCCTTCCTCTTCCTGTTGTGCGGCGCCGCCCGCCTGGCCCGCTTCAACATCCAGAAAAACCCCATCCCCAAAAACCCCGGCCGCCCCGACCGCAAATACTTCGTCGGCCTCCCCATTCCGGCCGCCGCCGCCATGGTGGCCACCGTGGTCCTGGCCTTCGATTCCCAACCGCTCGCCTGGGCTCCGCTTTCCATCGCCTGGCTGGTGTTGCTGGGTGGGCTCGGCCTGCTCATGGTCAGCACATGGCGGTACTACAGTTTCAAGGGCATTGCCCTGAATAAACCCCACACGCCCCTTCTCATCATCGTGCTGGGCGCCGGGATTTTCGCCGTCTGGAACTGGCCCCAGCCGGTGCTGGTCTCCATGGCCGCGGCTTACGTTGCGAGCGGCATCGCCATTCGCCTGGGTGGCATCATCCGCCGGCGCCTTCGTGCCTCATGAACACTATCGCCCTCATCGGTTCCGATTCTTTGCTCGGCCGCGAAGTCCGCGACATCGTCGCTACTTCCGCCGCTACGTTCGATCTCCGCCTGGTGGCCGATACCGGCGAACAGCCCGGCGCGCTTACCCGCGTCGGCGACGAGCCTACCGTCGTCGGCTCGCTCGATGCCGCCAGCCTCATCGACGCGCGCGCTATCTTCCTTGCCGGTTCCGCCGAATCCAGCCGCAAAGCTCTCGAACTCCTCGACCAATCCTCCGGCGCCGCCGTGATCGATCTCACCGGCGCCGCCGAAGAGCGCCCCGAATCCCGCCTCCGCGCGCCCCTGGTCGAAGACTCCGACGCCGAAGCCCCCATCGAAGCCGCCGTCCACGTCATCGCTCACCCGGCCTCGATAGCCCTCGCGCTCTTCCTCCGCCGCCTCCACGCGCAGGAACCCGTGCGCTCTTCCGTCATCCAGATCTTCGCTCCCGCCAGCGAACACGGCGCGCCCGGCGTCGAAGAGCTCCAGAATCAAACCATCAGCCTGCTGTCCTTCAAGCCGATGCCCCACGCCATCTTCGATACCCAGCTCAGCTTCGCCCTGCTCGCCAAGTATGGCGAAGAAGCCCCCGTCCCGCTCGAAGATGCCGAACTGCGCATGGAGCGCCACCTTGCCTCCCTGCTGGCGCTGCCCGGCCAGGGCCAGGACGCTCCCATGCCTTCTCTCCGCCTCCTCCAGGCGCCCGTCTTCCACGGCTACAGTTTCAGCGCCTGGGTGGAGTTCGAGTCCAATCCCGGCGTCGACACCCTGGAGACCAGCCTCGCCACCGACTCGATTGAAGTGCGCTCCAGCGACGTCGAACCGCCCACTAACGTAGGCCAGGCCGGCCAGGGCGGCATCGCCGTGGGCGCCATCCAGCCCGACCGGAACAATCCCGACGCCTGCTGGTTTTGGATCGTCGCCGACAACCTCCGGCTCACCGCCGAAAACGGCGTCGCCGTCGCCCGCCAACTCGTATGACCAGACCCTCTCTCGTTTCCTTCTCGCTCGCCCTCGCCGCCATGCTCCTCGCCCCCGCCTGCGGCTATCACGTCGGCGGCCGCGCTTCGCTCATCCCCGACACCATCCACACCATCTCCGTTTCCGCCTTCGGCAATTCCACCGTGCGCAACACGCTGGCGCGCCTGCTCCCCGACGACATCACCCGCGAGTTCCACACCCGCACCCGCTACACCATCGTCTCCGATCCCGCCCAGGCCGACGCGGTCCTTACCGGCACTTTGACCAATTTCAACTCCATGGGCACCACCACCGACCCCGTTACCGGCCGCGCCACCAGCGCCCAAGTGGTGGTGGCGCTGCAAATCACCCTCACCGAACGCAAGACCGGCAAGGTGCTTTACACCCAGCCCCACTATGAGTTTCGCGAGCGCTACGAAGTGGCTACCGATCCCAAGGTCTACTTCGATGAAAGTGGCACTGCCATCGAGCGCGTGGCCCGCGACGTCGCCCACAGCGTGGTCAGCGCCATCCTGGAGGCTTTCTGAGGCCATGACCCCGGCCCAACTCCTCGCCCGTCTCAAGAAGCGCGACTTCCCCGCCGCCGTCCTGCTGCTCGGCCCCGAGGCTTACGAACGGCGCCGCATCAAGGAAGCCTTCACCGCCGTCTTCCCCGAAGATTCCGTCAGTCGCCATGACCTCGCCGAGCTCTCGCTCGTCCAGATCCTCGACGACGCCCGCGCGCTCTCCTTGTTCGCCGCCGAGCGCCTCATCTGGGTAGTCAACGCCGAGGCCGCTCTCCCGCGGGGCCGCTCCGACGACGACGAGTCCGAATCGGCCGGTTCCCCCTCCGACGCCTCTTCGCTCGCCGGCTATCTGAAAGATCCCACGCCCGGCGTTGCCCTGGTCTTCGAGGCCGCCCGCTTCGATTTCGAAGGCGAAGACAAACGCAAACAGGACCGCGTCCGCAAGTTCTACTCCGCGGTTTCCGATGTCATCGAACTCCGCCGTTTCGCTTCCCACGAAGCGCGCGCGGAAGCCGAATCCCTGGTCCGCCGCGCCGGCTTTCGCATGGAGCCCGCCGCCCTTGAACTCCTGGTGGAGGCCCTTGGCGCCGATATCGCCCGCATCGCCGTCGAGATCGAGAAGCTCGCGCTCTACGCCGGCTCCCGCGCCATCTCCACCGACGACATCACCGCGCTCGTTCCCGACGCCCGCGCCTCAACCATCTTCGCCCTGGTCAACGCCCTCGGCCGCCGCGACCGCGCCCGCTCCCTCGAAATCCTCGACACCCTCACCCGCGAAGGCGAATATCTGCCCCTGGCGCTGGCCTTTCTATCGACCCAGTTCCGCCTCGCGCTGGCCGCCCGCGAAGCCGGCTTGAAGAGCGCCTCGCAGATTCAGGGACACTTCTCCCGTATGGGTATTCCGATGTGGGGATCGCGCGCCGACCAGGTTTATCAGACGGTCGCCAAGTTCGGCAAACCGCAACTGGAGCGCGCCATGGAGTGGATCTTCGAAGCCGACCGCGGCCTGCGCGACGCCCGCCCCGACGACCGCATCGTCATGGAGCAGTTCGTCCTCAAGCTCACCGCCAGCAATTGAGCACTACAGTCGCTTCGAAGATTCTCATGGCGCACGCACTCTTGCGTGCCGCGTCGACACCTCCCGTTATTTCACATTGGTTGCCGCTGTACTGCTGGGTGGGGCGGACGCCCTCGTCCGCGCGCGACCCCTGGTCGCGCTCTTGTGCAAGCGCATTGACGCAGCCGCACGCCGCAGCAGAAAGCCGAGGCATGTGGGTAAGCCCCGCGGCTTACTTTTCCAGCGCCTTTACCTTCAGGTGCAGGTTGGATTTGTAGCGCGCCGCCGTATTCTTCTTGATGATCCCGTTCTTGGCCGACCGGTCGATCAGCGAAAAAGTCTTCGGAAGAAGTTCGGCCGCGGCCTTGGCATCCTTCTCGGTCAGGGCGCGCCGCATGGCGCGAATCTGGTGACGAAGCCGGGTCTTGTTCTTGCGGTTGATTTCCGTACGACGTTCGGTCTCGCGTACCCGCTTCAACGCGGAATAAGTGTTTGCCATCTTGTGCTGACTGGATTCCTTACAGAGTATTCGAGTCTCCAGCATAGCGCATAGCCAACACCGGCGGCAACCGGGGGTAGTGCGCTAAATCTGTGTCCTTGGAAATTCGAGAACTGCTAGGATTAGGGAGCCGTGCCCCCACAGATCAAAAAGCGCAGATCCGGCATCCCGACGGGCAACGCTGGCGAATACTCTGCTATGGGCGAGTTGTTGAGGCGGGGATTTGACGCGCAACTCGCTGACCGCAATGCGAAGGGCTATGACCTGCTTGTGGGCAGCCCCGAAGAGCCGAAAAACATGCGGCGCAGGACCAAAGTCGAGGAGGGAAGCGATAATGTTTTCGCCGACATTGGACTTCCAAATCCGGACGAGGCCCTGGCCAAAGCCGACGTGGCCCGCGAAATCAATCGGATCGTTTCAGAGCGCCGCTTAACCCAACTGGAGGCCGGGAACCTCTTGGGAATCGGCCAGCCGCGCGTATCCCAACTAAAGCGTGGGCGCTTGGCTGATTTCTCTCTCGAAAAACTGATCGGGTTTGCCAAGGCGCTGAGGTGAACTCGCCCGCCAGTCGCCCTTTCCGCTCCATCTTCTGTTTGCATCCTCTCACCCTCTCTGATACCATTTAGTTGGCAGATCGGAATCCTCCCCTTGAAGTGCCGCACATCCATCCTACGGAGTAAAATATCAACTGAATGAGCTTTACCGTTTTTCTTGGCAATCTCCCTACCTGGGTCACCGCCGATGACATCAAACAATGGTTGGCCGCCGAAGATCTCGTGGCCGATTCAGTAAAGGTGATCCGAAACCACGAAACCCAGGAGTCCAAAGGCTTCGCTTTCGTCGAAGCGCCCACCGGCGAAGAGATGCAATCCATCATCCGCCGCTTTGATCGGGCTCCCCTGGAAGACCGCCTGCTGCGCGCTAATCCCGCCCAGCCGCCTAAGGGTAAGGATGCTCCTCCGCGCGGTGCTCAACCACCCGTCGCGGGCGCACCCATCAACCGCGTTCCTCCCAGACCAGACCGCAAACGGCGTGGCGGCAAGGACCGCGAACAGTCTCCCCGCAGCGCCTTTGCGACTGAACTGGCCAAAGTTCTGTAGTCCCGGCCCCACCCTCCCCAAGGTGCGGCCCCGCAATTCCATAGGGCTGCACACCTGTGAACTACCCGCACATCGGCCTCTAAAGTATTCCCTTTGATTGCAATGGTTTACGATTGGCGCCCAGCGTGCTTTCCAGGGCGGCATGAGATACGCCTGGCTCGGCTGCCTTCTGCTTTGCCGACTCCTCGTTGCCGCGCCGCAGGATGCCGACGTCAATGTCAACGCCCGCTACACGGTCGAATCCGTGATCCTCTCCGGTAAGGGCTGGACCACCAACCTCCGCTCCGAAACCACCGACAAGATCAGCTTCGGCCTGCGCCATCAATTGGTCGCCCTCATCGGCCAGAAACTGAACCCCGCCGGCCTCGATACGCTTGCCGCCAATCTGAAGAAGGAGTTGAGCGCCCGCGAGGTCACCCACCGCGTCGTCCGCGGTGAGAGCCCGGAGGAGGTCCGCGTCGAATTTGAAGTCAAGCCCGCCAAGGTCTCCGCCGATCTCAACCTCGATCAGTTTGTCTACGATTCCAGGCAGGGCTGGAGCGGAAGCGGCGCCGCCGGCCTCACCGCCGGCCAGCATTCCTTCTCCTTGGGCCTGGTGAGCGACGGCGACTGGCTTGACGAACGCTACGCCGGCTTCCGCGCGCGCTACGATGACAAGCGCCTTCTCAGCGATCGGATCAGCTTCCGTTTCCAGGTCGAGAGCTATCACGATCAGTGGAACACCAGCACCATCGCCGCGCTCGCCACTCATCCCGGCCTCACCTCGGAGGCCTACCGCGCGCGCCAGACTTTCCAACCTTCCCTTACCATCGCGCTCTCGAAACCTCTCACCCTCGAAGTCGGCGCGCGCATGGAACGTTTCGAAAATGAAGATCCGGCCGCGGGTACGGTGGACTCCGACGCTCTGATTACTACTCTGCGTTTTCATCGGCGTCTGGAGGACTCCGACAGCCAGCAGGACCTGGACGCAGATTGCTCTCTGCACGCGGCCACCAGAGCTTTAGGGAGCGATTTCGTGTACTCCATGCGCACCACCGGCGCCCGCTACCAGTTCCGCCATCGCAAACATGTGGTCACCGATAATGCCTGGATTGGCATGATCCTCGGCCGTGCGCCGCTGTCCGATCGCTTCGTCATGGGTAATACGTACTACTTGCGTGGGTGGAATAAGTACGAAATCGACCCACTCGGCGGTAACCGGGCCGTCCACAACTCCGTCGAATATCGATATGGCCCGCTCCAGGTCTTTTACGATGCTGGAGCCATTTGGGACGCCGGTCAGCAGGCCATCCCCAGGCAGTCGCTCGGGGTCGGTCTGCGCGAATCGGCTTTTTCTCTTGCAGTCGCTTTTCCGGTACGATCCGGCCATGTGGAACCGATCTTCATGATGGGCATTCTTCCCTGATGTCGGAACCCTCGCGGGGTTCACAGATTAGCCGACGTAGCTGGCTGTTGGCCGGCCTGGCGGCTCCTCTATTCCGCGCGCGGGCCGCCGATTCTTTAGCCGTCACTTTCGATGGAGACAACCTCCACATCGCCTCGCCGGACCTGCATTTCCTTACCGGAAAGCCCCTCCAACGCTTAACAGAGGGCGGCACCGTCGTCTATTTCGGACGCCTCACGCTCTTCCGCGATCCCTTCCTCACCCCCTTCCGGCGCACCGACGCCCGCTTCGTGGTGAGCTACGATATTTGGGGAGAGGACAAGTTCTCCGTGACCATGCCGGAGCCTGTGCCGCGCACCGTTCTCCTGCCGGCTTCCGCCGCCGAAGCCTGGTGCATCGAAAACCTCGCCATCAACACCTCGGGATTGCCGCCGGACCGCCCTTTCTGGCTCCTCCTCGACCTGAGAACCGTTCCGCGCAAGGATCTCTCCCAGGTCCTCGGCGATTCCGGCATTAATATCAAGAACTTCTTCATCGAGTTCTTCAGCCGCCAGCCCGGGACCGACGATCCGCAGTGGACCCGGCCCGCCGGTCCGCTTCGCCTGGCGGATCTGGTCCGCACGCCCGGCCGGGGGAAAATCGGGTGAACCGTCTTCGCAACAAGCTCGTTCTCATCTTTCTGGCCGCCACTCTCGCGCCTCTCGCCGCCACCATCTGGTTCACCGCTTCCTTGCTCGAACCCACCGGCTTGATCCGCGCCACGGCCGAAATTGACGCCTTGTCGCAGTCCCTCCTCCGCACCAGCCAGGAGTTCTACCATCGCGCCTGCGACGATCTCAAACAACAGGCCCAGGCCGGCGGCGCTCAGCCCCTCAAGTACACTTCCGCCTTCCGCACCACCTGGCCCGATGCCATCCGCTCCTTCGCCGAATCCGCTGAGACCGAACGCTTCGTGCCGTCCGGTAATGAGGGCGACCACTTGCTCTATCTCGTCCGCCACCGCGACGAAATCTGGTCCTACTCCGCATCCCTCGGCGGAGTCGCCACCCAGCGCCTCAAGCGCGAAATCGGCATGGCCCGCGATCTCGTTGACGCCGCCCAGGAGCGCGATCTCCGCCGCGGCTTCCGGCTCACCTACATCCTCCTCGCCACCGCCTTCTGGCTCACTTCGCTCGCCTTGCTGGTCTACATGGCCCACCGCATCAGCCGCCCCGTTCAGCAATTGACCGCCGGGCTCTCCAGACTCGCCTCGGGCGATCTTGCCGCCCGCGTCCCCGCTCCCGGCGACGACGAAATCGGCCGCGCCATCCAGGCCTTCAACCACATGGCCGACAAGCTCCAGGAGAGCACCGAGCGCCTGGTCTACCTTCGCCAGCTCGCCAGTTGGCAAACCCTCGCCCGCAAGATGGCCCACGAGGTCAAGAACTCTCTCACCCCCATCCGCCTCACCGTCGAAGAGATGATGGCCCGCTACAACGAAGCCGACCGCGCCTTCGTCGAACAGGCCGCCCAGATCGTGGTCGATGAGATCGAAACCCTCGAACGCCGCATCCGCGCTTTTTCCCAGTTCGCCGCCGAGCCGCCCGTTCAGCCCGGCGAACTGGACGTCAATTCCCTGCTCCAGGAGCGCATCGCCTTCCTCCGCTCCGCCCACCCCGAAGTGGCCTACGACTGCCGCTTGTCCGGCCACGTCCCGCGCGTGGTCGCCGATCAGGACCTCATCAAAGGCATCCTCACCAACCTCCTGGAGAACGCCGCCGAGGCCGCGGGCGATGGCGGGCGCATCCTGGGCGTCACCGCCGAGCGGCAGGGCCGCGTCTCAATCGAAGTGCACGATTCCGGACCCGGGTTGAGCGAACAGGCGCGCGCCTCACTCTTCCAGCCCACCATTTCGTTTAAGAAGCGCGGCATGGGCCTCGGTCTTTCCATCGCGCGCAAGAGCGCGTTGTTGTCGGGCGGTGATATCGAACTCGTGAAAGGAGAACTGGGCGGCGCTGGATTCCGCGTGCTGCTGCCCATTGCTGCCAATGGCTTCCAAACGCTTGCTGATCGTGGATGATGAAGAGAATATCGGCCGCTCCCTGCGCATGATCCTGGAGCGCGAAGGCTACGCCGTCAACGTCTGCCGCTCCGTGGCCGATTTCACGCGCCACCCCGACGCCCAGCGTGCCGACGCCTACCTCTTCGACATGAAGCTGCCCGACGGCAACGGCATCGATCTGCTCAAGACCGTCCGCCAGAGCGGCGCCGCGCCGGCCATCATGATTTCCGGCCACGGCACCATCGCCGACGCCGTCGAGGCCACCCGCGCCGGCGCCTTCGACTTCCTCGAGAAGCCGCTCAGCCGCGACCGCGTCCTGCTCGCCATCAAGAACGCGCTCGAGCAGTCCACCCTCCGCCAGGAGAACGAGCGTCTGCGCGAACTGGTGGGCGGCGCTCCCAAAATGATCGGCTCCACGCCTGCCTGGAACCGTGCCGTAGAGCAGTCCACGCTCGCCGCGCGCTCCGATGCCCGGGTCCTGCTGATTGGCGAATCCGGCACCGGCAAGGAGTTGCTGGCCGCCCATATCCACCACTCCAGCCCCTTCTCCGCCGGCCCGTTCGTCAAAGTCAATTGCGCCGCCATTCCCACCGAACTGCTCGAGACAGAGCTATTCGGCCATGAAAAAGGTTCCTTCACCGGCGCCACCGCCTCGCGCCGCGGCAAATTCGAACAGGCCGACGGCGGCACCATCTTCCTCGACGAAGTCGGCGATCTCCACGGCGCATCCCAGGCCAAACTGCTGCGCGTTCTGCAGGAAGGCGAGTTCCACCGCGTCGGCGGCGAGCAGATCATCCGCGTCGCCGTACGCGTCATCTCCGCCACCAACCGCGACCTCGCCGGCATGGTCGCGCAGGAGAAGTTTCGCGAGGATCTCTTCTACCGCCTCAACGGCGTCCCCATCCGCGTCCCCTCGCTCCGCGAGCGCCCCCACGATATCCGGCTCCTCGCCGAATATTTCCTGGAAGAGTTCTGCTCCCGCAATAATTTCCGCCGCAAGATGCTCGACGAAACCGTCTTTCCCCTGCTCGACAGCTACCCCTGGCCCGGCAACGCGCGCGAGCTCCGCAATGTCATCGAACGCATGGCCATCCTGACGCAAGGCGACCGCCTCACCCGCGATTCCATCCCGGTGGAGATCCGCGTGCAGCGCGAAGCCGGCCCCAAGTCCACCATTCAGGAGGCCCGCGAATCCGCCGAGCGCGAGCACATCCTGCGCGCCCTGGAGGAATCCGGTTGGAACGTCTCCGGCGCCGCCCGCACTCTCGGCATGGAACGCACCAACCTCCACAAACGCATCCGCGCCCTGGGCCTCACCCGTGGGAAATAGCAAAATCCAGCCCCTTGATATCGTTGATGCTGTGATTCTCCCGCTGCTCTTGCTGGCTGCGTCTCAATCACTGCGCGCGCAGACCGCCGAAAATGTACTGGTGGTGGTCAATCGCAACGATCCCCTCTCCCTCCAGATCGGAGAGTATTACCGCGAGCGCCGCGCCATCCCGCCGGAGAACGTCTGCTCGATCGATTCCTTCCTCTACGAAGAGATCACCTGGCAGATGTACCTCGATGGCGTCGAACGGCCCATCGCCGCGTGCCTCGCCCCACCAGCCCTGCAGGAGAAAGTGCTCTACATCGTGACCACCCGCGGCGTGCCGCTGAAGATCCTCGGCGGCGGATTGGCATTCGAATCCGAAAGCGCATCCGTTGATTCGGAACTGACCCTGCTCTACGGCAAACTCCACGGCATGCAGTATCCGCGCGCCGGCACTGTTCCCAACCCCTTCTTCGGGAAGCTCGACGCCGTCTTCCGCCATCCCACTTATCCCATCTATCTGGTCACCCGCCTGGGAGCCTGGGACATGGCCGACGTCAAAGGAATGATCGACCGTCCGCTCGCCGCGAGAAACACCGGCAAGTTCGTGTTCAATCTCCGCGGGACCCGCGACGAGGGTGACAATTGGCTGCGCGCCGCCGCCCGGTTGCTGCCCGCGGACCGCGTCATCCTCGACGAAATTCCCGAAGTTCTCTACCAGCAGAAGAACGTCATCGGCTATGCCGGTTGGGGCTCCAACGATCCCAACCGCAAATCCCGCCGCGTCAACTTCGGCTGGCTCCCCGGCGCGGTGGTCTCCGATTTCGTCTCCACCAACGGCCGCACCCTCAACCCGCCGCCCAACGACTGGCTGTTCCCGATGGTTTTCGCCGGCTCGACCCAAAGCCTGAGCGCCGATTACTTGCGCGAGGGCGCCACCGCCTCGACTGGCAGCGTCTACGAGCCTTTTCTCACTGGCAGTGTTCGCCCCGATTATTTTTTCCCGGCTTATTACCGCGGCCGTAACTTAGCCGAGAGTTATTACCTCGCCATGCCGTTTCTAAGCTGGCAAGGCATCATTCTAGGCGACCCGTTGTGCTCCCTCGGCAAGCCGTAACCGGTTTCTCCTTACCCGCGGTCGATGAGTTCCAGCAATGCGATCGGGTACGCCGATCTCAGTTCCGGATGCGCCTCCGCCAGGCGGATCAGATCCAGCTCGTCCTTCTTGCGTTTACTCAAGCGCCGCTGTGGATCGTTATACGCCCATAGTTTGCCCTGGGTGACGTCTGCTATTCTGGCGACTCTCACGCGAACGCCCAGGACTTGGGCCTCCCCGGACCGGGACAGGAACGCCTGATATCTCTCGTCCGTCGTGAACTGAATCCGGAGATCGCTTCCCGGCGCCTGCACATTCACCGAGTGGGGATGCTCCTCGGCCAGAAAGCCCTGCTCCTGGAGGTGCGCGGAAAGCGCGCGGAGACTGGATGCGATGATCACCAGATCAGCATCCAGCGTATACATCGGCTCCACATAGCAATTGACCGCCAACCCGCCGATCAAGCAATAGGGTCCGAACGATTCGCAGGCTGCGATCAGCCGCGCAAAGTCGGTCGCGCCGCCTTGGGTCGTCAACTCGTACGCCTCCAGTGCTGTCACAATTTCACTCTATATGACAGTACCGGTTGCCGCAAACGCAGCGTGTTACTCCCGCGGCTCTCGCAAAACGGGGACTGCTAGCAATTCCCGTCTTTGGAATTGAACAACTGTACCCGGTCTGCCCCGGCCCGTTATCCCGCGCTGCTCTTGCGCACCCTTTTCTTGGGCGCCTCGGCCATTTCTTCGTGTCCCGCCACCGCCGCCGCGGTCGCCGCGCTGGCCGGCTTGCGTTTCTCCGCGAGACTCTTTTTCAGCGCCTCCATGATGTCGATCACCGGTGCGATATGCGTCTCCGGAGTCGCCACCACTTTGCGCCCTTCGATCTTGTCCTCGATCATCTTCTGCAGGTTCTTGCGATAGTCGTCGTGGTATTTCTGCGGCTCGAACTCCGCTTCCAGCGACGAGATCAGCATCTTCGCCATCGCCAGTTCCTTGTCTTTCACCAGGCTGGTGTCGGTGCGGAACTCTTCCACCTGCCGGATCTCGTCCTGGTAATACATGGTGTGCGAAAGAATCCCCTTCGCGCCCGGCCGCAGGATGACGATGTGCTCGCGATTGTGCATCGCCACTTTGGCCACGCCGTAGTAACTCGATTCCCTCAGCGCCTGGAAGAGCAGCGCGTACGGCTTCTCGCCGCCTTCGTCCGGCGCCACGTAGTAGGAGCTCTCCAGGTACACCGGGTCGACGTCGCCGCCTTTGACGAATTCCAGAATCTCCATCACCTTGGCCGTTTTGGGCGCGACCTTCTTGATGTCTTCGTCTTCGATCTCGACGTAGTGATCCTTCTCGTACTCGTAGCCTTTCACCAGCTCGCTGCGCGGCACCGGCTTGTCTTCGGCCTGGCAGTAAGTCACCTGGCGGATCCGCGAATGGTCGTCTTTGTGGAGCAGGTTGAAGCTGATGGTTTCGCTTCGCGCCGCGCTGAATAGCCGTATCGGAAACGAGACCAGCCCAAAAGTGAGGTGTCCTTTCCAGACGCTCGATGCCATAATTGCCTGCCTCTCTGACTCGCTTGCTTTCAGCGTACTACAAAGGCGAAGCGGATGTACCTTCGGCAGACCGGCGGAGCCGCCGGGCAATTGCTTACGAACTCCCGGCCATTCCGCCATAACCGTTCCCGGCGGATAATGGTTCTGCCTCCCCTCGGAAGCGGTCCATATGAAGACGTCCCCTGAAGAATCCAACATAACGGCCTCCCCAGACCCCGACTGGCCTTCCCACCGCTTGCGTTGGGTGCTGATGGGCGCATTCCTGGGACTGCTGGGCCTCATCCTGACCTACGGCGCTGCGGCCTCCCGCACCCTCAAGCGAATGCAACAACAGGAGCAGTTCGCGCGGCGCGACGTGGCGGATCGCACGCGGAATCTCTCGGGCCTTTACCTTTCCATTGAAGTCTATAACCAGGCAATCCAGCGCTACGCCGCCTGTCCGGAAGGCAAGCCCGACCCTGTGATCCGCCAGCAGGTGGATCGATTGACCGCGGACATCGGCTCCCAGTTGGATCGCTATCCTTCCGACCGTCAGCCTGAGGAAGCTGCCTTCCTGCGGGCCATCCTGGATCAATTCGTGCGCCATCGCGACTTGTACGCTTCCATTCTGGTATTGGGGCCTCAGGCCTTTCGCGGCCGCGAGCAATTGCTCATCAACGATCGGATCGTCTCCATGCGGTCCCAGTTCCTCGAATCGTCCGACCAGCTCCAGGCGTGGAACAACCAGCAGTTTCACCGGACCGACGAAACGCTCCTGGCGCAGTTCAGCCGTCTGCAGTCCAGCCTCACGGAATCTCTGTCCATCGCGATGGCTGCCGGCCTGCTGCTGGCGCTGGCGAGCATGGCGTACATCGTGCGGCTGGAGCGGCAGACCCGCGGCCGGTACCGCGAACTGGCCCACAGCCGCCATGAACTGGAGCGGCTTTCCTCGCGCCTGGTGGATGTCCAGGAAGCCGAGCGCCGGTCCATCTCGCGGGAATTGCACGACGAAGTGGGCCAATCCCTCGGCGCCCTCCTGGTGGATCTCGGAAGCTTGTCCACCAACCTGCCCGAGGATCGAATCCGCATCAAGGAGCGGCTCGACAACATGAAATCGGTCGCCGAGCGCACCGTCGGCACCGTCAGAGATATCGCGCTCCTCCTGCGCCCGTCCATGCTCGACGATCTCGGCCTGATCGCCGCCCTGGAGTGGCAAGGCAGGGAAGTGTCGCGCCGCAGCGAAATGGAGGTCGCCGTCGAATCGGAAAACGTGTCCGGGGATCTGCCGGACGAATACAAAATCTGCGTCTACCGCCTGGTGCAGGAAGCGCTCAACAATGCCGTGCGCCACGCCGGGGCGCGCAACGCCAAGGTGCGCGTGGTGCAGAACCAGAAGCGCATCGCCATCGAAGTGAGCGACGACGGCCGCGGCTTCCAGCCCGAGCGGGCGCGCGGTCTTGGCATACTGGGAATGGAGGAGCGCATCAAGCGGCTCGGTGGAACCTTGACCGTGGATTCCGCGCCCGGGCGCGGCGCGGCCATCAAAGCCGAGCTGCCGTTGCCCGCTTCCACCGGGAATCCTTCATGAGACAGACCCGCGTCCTGCTCGCCGATGACCACACGCTGATCCGCGCCGGCTTGCGCCTGGTGGTGGAACAGCGGCCCGAATTCGCCGTGGTGGGTGAGGCCGCCGACGGAAGAGAGGCCGTGACCCTGGCGCAATCCCTCAAGCCCGACGTTGTCGTTATGGACATCGGAATGCCCGGCCTGAACGGGATCGAAGCCTGCCTGCAGATTCGGGGGAGTCTTCCGGATACCCAGGTGGTTATGCTCAGCATGCACTCCGACGAAGGATACGTGTTGCGCGCGCTGAAGGCCGGCGCCCGCGCGTACCTTCTGAAGGATTCCGCCGAGGCCGATCTGGCCAGTGCCATTCGCGCCGCCTCGGAAGGCAAATCCTTCTTTAGCCCGGCGGTGGGCAAGGTGCTGCTCGAGGACTACATGCGCACCCTGCAGCGGACCGGGGCCGAAGATTCCTACGAGCTGCTCTCGCCTCGCGAACGGGAGATCCTGCAATTGGTCGCCGAGGGCAAATCGAGCAAGGAAATCGCCGCCCTGCTCAATCTCAGCGTCTATACCGTGGAAACCCACCGCGCCCACGTCATGCAGAAGCTGAACCTGCGCGGCGTCCCCGAGCTGATTCTCTACGCCGTCCGCAAGGGAATCATTTCGTAGATCGCTCATTGAACTCGGCGAAGCCGGAACCAAGCAGGAAGAGTCATTTACCGCAGAGGCGCTGAGGCGCTGAGAAAGACAGAAGCAAGCTCAGCGTCCTCAGGTTTGACCCTGCCTCTGCTTTTCTCCGCATCTCAGCGTCTCTGCGGTGAAATATGCAGTTTCCTGCCGTATACCCAGTCTCCGGCCCGTGAATACCGACTTCCCGTTACAAACACCTTGCCCACCCCCGCATCTATACAGATGGGTCCACAATTCGGCGGATGCCGCTCGAACTCGTGGAAATGCCCACATGGTGAAAGGGAAGGTTATATGAACACACAGAATATCTGGATGCGTCCGAAAACCGCGGTTCTCGCCGTGGCTCTGGCACTGGGGCTGGGTGGTCTCGGTCTCGCCGCAGCCAATCGCGTTTGGAACGGCAATCCGCCGGCCACGTTGAAACTCGCGGACGTCAATGAAGGTCCCAGCCGCACCGGCTTCGCGCCGGTGGTCAAGAAAGTTCTGCCGGCCGTGGTCAACATCTCGTCCTCCAAGGTCGTCAAAACGCCCGCCGCGTTTCACGGCCAAATCCCAGACGAACTCCGTCAGTTCTTCGGCGATGATTCCCAAGGCCGCCGCGGCATGCCCCGCCAACAGGGCGAGCAGCGCGAGCAGGGGCTCGGCTCGGGCGTGATCGTCAGCCCCGAGGGCTACATTCTCACTAACAATCACGTCGTCGACGAAGCCACGGACGTCAAAGTGACGCTCTCCGACAAGCGCGAGTTCAAGGCTCGCGTCATCGGCACCGATCCCAAGACGGATATCGCCGTCCTCAAGATCGACGCCTCCGGTCTGCCGGCCATCGTGATCGGCGACTCTTCCAAGGTCCAGATCGGCGACTACGCTCTGGCGGTGGGCAATCCCTTCGGCGTCGGCAAGACCGTGACCATGGGAATTGTCAGCGCCACCGGCCGCACAGGCCTGGGCATCGAGGCCTACGAAGACTTCATCCAGACCGACGCGCCCATCAACCCCGGCAACTCCGGCGGAGCGTTGATCAACGATCGCGGCGAATTGGTCGGCATCAATACCGCCATCCTGGCTAACGGCTCCGAAGGCAATCAGGGCATCGGCTTCGCCGTTCCCGTGAACCTGGCCCGCACGGTCATGGACCAGATCCTCAAGAACGGGAAAGTGACGCGCGCCTATCTCGGGATCATCCCGCAGGATGTCACGCCGGCCATGGCCAAGGCCTTCGGCGAAAAAGATCCGCACGGCGCGCTGGTGGGCGATGTGAGCCCCGACAGCCCGGCGCTCCGCAGCGGCCTGCTGAAAGGTGACATCATCCTGGAACTCAATGGCAAGCCCGTGGAG
>JBEKQS010000040.1:0-26228 GCA_049519475.1 Bryobacteraceae bacterium
CGGCGACCCGTTCGGCCTTGACCCGAAGGACCCGGCAGGCAAGGACGACATTATGAGCGGCTCGCTGAAAGTGCCGGCCGGCAAGCACATCAAGTTGATTCTGCACTCCCGCGACGTCATCCATAACTTTTTTGTTCCGGAACTGCGCATGAAGCAGGACATCGTGCCGGGAATGGAGATTCCCATCCACTTCCAGGCCGACAAGATCGGCATCTATGAGGTGCCTTGCTCGGAACTGTGCGGGCTGGGGCATTTTCAGATGCGCACTACCATGCAGGTGATGAGCGAAGCGGATTTCGAACAGTGGAAACAGCAACAGGCGGCCAACAAGTAATGGCGGTCAGGACAAACTCCCAGAGGTAATCTATGTCTTCTCCAGCCCATGCGGCTCACCACGCGCCCCGAAGCTTCATCCGGAAATACGTTTTCAGCCTGGACCACAAAGTCATCGGCATCCAGTATTACCTGCTGGGGCTGTTCTCGGTGCTGCTGGGAATGAGCTTGTCGCTGCTGATGCGCTTCCACATGGTGAATCCGAACGTAGCGGTGGCGTGGATCGGCAAGCTGTGGCCTACGGCGGCCGCGGGCGGCGTAATGACGCCGGAATTGTATCTCTCGCTGATGACCATGCACGGCACCATCATGGTGTTTTTCGTGCTGACCACCGTGCCGCAGAGCGGGTTCGGCAATTACTTTCTGCCCATCCAGATCGGCGCCGAGGACATGGCCTTCCCGGTTCTCAATATGATGTCCTTCTGGACCACGTTTGTGGCGCTGGTGGTGATGGTGTCGGCCTTCTTCGTGCAAGGCGGCGCTCCGCTGGCCGGGTGGACCGCGTATCCCCCTTTGAGCGGCGCGGGTCCGTTGACCGGACCGGGCGAAGGACTCGGCCAGACGCTGTGGATCGTGAGCATCGCGATTTTCTGCGGAGCCTCACTCATGGGGGCCATCAACTTTATCGCCACCACCGTCGACCTGCGATGCAAGGGCATGAGCCTGATGCGCATGCCGCTCACCTGCTGGACCTGGCTGGTGACTGCCATCCTCGGACTGCTGGGATTCGCCGTGCTGCTGGCCGCCGGCGTATTGCTGATTCTCGACCGCCAGGCCGGCACCAGTTTCTTCCTCCCCGCCGGCATGATGATCAACGACCACATCATCGCGAATCACAAGGGCGGCTCCCCGCTTCTCTGGCAGCACCTGTTCTGGTTCTTCGGCCACCCGGAGGTCTACATCGCGATTCTGCCGGGCATGGGCTTGACCTCGCAGTTGCTTTCCACCTTCTCACGCAAGCCGGTCTTCGGCTATAAGGCCATGGTCTACGCCATCCTGAGCATCGGCTTCCTGGGCTTTCTGGTGTGGGGCCACCACATGTTCATGAGCGGGATGAACCCGTATTCGGCCATGGCCTTCGCCACATTGACCATGGCCATCGGCGTGCCGTCGGCCATCAAGACCTTCAATTGGATCGGGACGCTGTGGGGCGGCAAGATCCACTTCACCACCGCCATGCTGTTCGCGCTGGGCTTCGTTTCGCTTTTCGTGACGGGCGGCGTCAGCGGCATTTTCCTGGGACAGCCGGCGCTCGACCTATACTTCCACGACACCTATTTCGTGGTGGGCCACTTCCACATGATCATGGGCGTGGCGGCCATCTTCGGAATGTTCGCCGGCACGTTTTTCTGGTTCCCCAAGATGTTCGGCCGGATGATGAATGAGACGCTCGGCAAGATCCACTTCTACTGCACGTTCATTGGCGTGTACTGCATCTTCACCCCCATGCACATGGTGGGAATTGCCGGCAACCCGCGCCGCTACGCCGATTTCACCAACGTGGAATACCTGGCAAAACTGATTCCGGTGCACCAGTTTATGACCTACGCGGCCTATTTCACGGCTGCCGTACAACTGATTTTCCTGGTCAACCTGGTATGGAGTTGGATCAAGGGTCCCAAGGCCCCTGCCAATCCGTGGAACTGCACCACGCTGGAATGGACCGTCCCTTCGCCGCCGCCGCACGATAACTTCGGCGGCGTGCATCCGGTGGTGCTCCACGGCGCCTACGATTACAGCGTGCCGGGCGCTCCCAGGGATTTCGTCATGCAGACGGAGCCTTTGCCGGTCCCTTCGGGTGATTAGCGCATCTATATGAGCATGTCCGCTTCTTTGACGCACGACATTTTACACGGCCCGCCGCCTCCCATCAATACCGGATGGGGCGGCGGAGGCAGCCCTGGCAGCGGCGGCCGTGGCGCCAGCCGGGCCGCTTCCTTTACCGGCCTGTTCGTCTTGCTGGCGGCCAGCACCATGGCCTTCGCGGCCTTCACCAGCGCCTTCGTGGTGCGGCGCGGCCTCTCCGACATGGACGATTGGACTGGCGTGCATTACCCGCCGATCCTTTTCCTCAATACCGCCATCCTGCTGGCATCCAGCTTCGTGCTGGATCTTTCGCGGCGCGCGCTGAAGGCCGGCGATCGGAGTAAGTTCAATTTCTGCTGGAGCGCCGCCACCGCGCTGGGCGTTCTGTTTCTCGTTGGACAGGCCGCCGCCTGGTATCAACTCAAGCAGGGCGGCGTTTTTATCGCTACCAACCCGGCCAGTTCGTTCTTTTACGTTTTCACCGCGGCGCACGCCTTCCACTTGATCGGTGGAGTGGCGGCGCTGGTGTACGTGGATGTGCAGGCGCTGCGGCTGCGGCTCGGTCCGGCCAAGCGCACCGCCATCGACGTGACCGCCATCTTCTGGCATTTCCTGGATGGCCTGTGGTTATTCCTGATGGTCCTATTCTACGTTTGGGGGTAAGGGATGTCGTCGCAAGCCAGCGCCGCACCATCGCTGTGGGAAGGCGGAGGGTCGCCCTATGCGACCAACTCGAAGAAGTTCGGGATGTGGCTGTTCATCATTTCGGATTCGCTGACGTTTTCCGCCATGCTGTTCGCTTACACATACAGCCGTGTCACCAATCCGGATTGGCCCAAGCCTTTCGATTTTTCGCCGGCCATCGTCTTTTCCACGGTGATGACGTTTTGCCTTCTCTCGAGCAGTCTCACCATGGTGATGGCGGTGCATGCCATGAACCACGGCAATCGCAAAGCCGCCGTGCGCTGGATTCTGGCAACCATGGTCGGCGGCGGAGCGTTCGTGGTCCTGCACTTGAGCGAGTGGCTCAAGCTCATCAATGTGGAGGGCGTGACGCCATTCAAGAATCCCTGGGGCGTCCCGCTGTTTGGCGGCACTTTTTTTGCGCTCACCGGCCTGCACATGACGCACGTGATTTGCGGGCTGATTTACCTGGCGATCGTCGCGACGGGTATCGCGCGGGGCAAGTTTAAAGCGGAGGACGTGGAAGTCAGCGGCCTCTATTGGCACTTCGTCGACCTGGTGTGGATGTTCATCTTCCCCCTGGTCTATCTCATGTCGGCCAGAGTCGGATAGGAGCGAACCCATGAGCGATTACATGGAAGAAGTTCACGTTGGCGGAACCGCCGGCACATTTTTGAAGGTCTGGATCGCCCTGCTGGCGATGACCGGGGTCGAAGTCCTGCTGGCCTACGAGCAGGTGCCCACCATGATCATGCTGACCGCACTGCTGGGCCTGTCGATCATCAAAGCGGCGCTGATCATCGCCTACTTCATGCACTTGAAATTCGAGAAGTTGAGCCTGTTCCTGACGCTCTTCCCGATGCTGATTTTCTGCATCGTCCTGATGCTGATTTTCCTCGGCGACGCAGCGCGCATTCCGCACATGAGGCCATTTTGAAACGGCTGCTGTTGGTTCCGGTTCTATTCCTGGCGCTCACGCTGCCCGCCGGGGCGCAGTGCGTGATGTGTTACCGCACCGCGCACGCGCAGAGTGAAGCGCGATCGCACGTGCTGAACTGGGGCATCCTCATCCTGGGCGCGCCGCCGTTCTTGATCCTGGCCGGGTTTGTGGCTTTCGTGTTTTCGAAGAACAATCATTACCGGCAGGATTAGGGAAACCGCTGGCTTACGCGCGCCGCTCCGCCGCTCCGTGGGCAACAGCGCGCGGCTGCGCTTCTCGCCTTCGCTGTGCAGAATGTGGCCCAGCGTTGCGACATCGAAGCCGCTGCCGAAATCGGCTTCCAGCAGATCGCCGGGCAGGCTAATTGCCGTTCCCGTTGCCCAGTACCTGTTGCGCCTTCTGGCGGAATGCCTCGGCCTTGGTTTTCTGGTCGGGCGTCAGCAGAGCGTAGAACTTCGCCATGGCCAGAGAACGCACGCCCAGCACGTTGCCGCGCAGACTGCCTATCTCAGTGGAAAGTTGCTGGATTTTGGCGCTGTCCCCGGCCTCCACCGCCGCGGTCAAGGCTGCGCGGTCCTGCTTCAACTGCTGTGCCAGCGGCTGCGCGGTCTGCCTGGCCGATTGGAGAATGGTCTTGGCCTGCTGCTTCTGCGCGTCCGTCAGATCCAGCGCTTGGAGCATCCGCTTCTGCACCATGGCGCGCACCCCTTTGCCAGCGCCCGCTTGCGGCGCGGCGGTGGTCTGCGCGATGGCGAACCCGGCGACAAGGGCGCCAACTGCTGCGATACCGATCAAAATTCGTTTCATGATGTTCCCTTCTTGTTCGATAAACCCCAATCAGAGTCGAATGTTTCGCTTAACGGCCGTTTACGAATTCTTACAAATCCAGCATAAGCCTTGCACTCCGCCGTGGTAAATTTTAGCCGTGCACATCTTGCTGGTGGATGACGATGCCGAACTATGCGGCCTGCTCGGCGAATTCCTGACGCGCGAAGGCTTCACCGTGGAATGCGCGCACGATGGCACGCACGGCTTGGAACGCGCGCTCCAGCCCGGCGTGGACCTGGTCCTGCTGGACGTCATGCTGCCCGGCATGGACGGCTTCGAAATCCTGCGCCGGCTGCGGCTCCGCAGCAAAATCCCGGTGATGATGTTGACCGCGCGCGGCGAGGACGTCGACCGCATCGTCGGCCTCGAACTGGGCGCCGACGACTACCTGCCCAAGCCCTTCAACCCGCGCGAGCTGGCCGCGCGCATCCGCGCCATCCTGCGCCGCTATGAACCGCGCCCGGCCGCTTCGGGGCGCCTCGAGGTCAACGGCGTCTCGCTCGACACGGGCACGCGCCAGGTCCTTTCCGGCGGCAACCCGGTGGAGCTCACCACCTTCGAATTCGACGTTCTGGAAATGCTCATGCGCGCGGCCGGCCGTGTGCTCTCGCGCGACGATCTGATGGAAAATTTCTATAACCGCAAGGCCACGCCGTTCGACCGCTCCATCGACATGCACATCAGCCATCTGCGCAAAAAACTCGAGCGCGGCGAGACGCTCATCAAGACCATTCGCGGCGTGGGCTATCAGTTTTGCCGCACGCCGCAGGATGCCGGTGCGGAATGAACTCGCTGTTCGCCAAGATCCTGCTCTGGTTCTGGTGCAGCCTGGCCATCACCCTGGTGGGCTCGGCCTTCATTTCCGCTCTGAGTATGAACCCCAGCCAGACGGATCAGCGCGCTCCGGCTTCGCGGCTGGTCAAGTTCCAATTGGAAGAGGCGCGCACCGCCTGGGAAACCGGCGGCCGTCCGGAGTTGCAGGCGTTTCTGGGAACCCTTGACCGCATCTACGACGCGCACGGCATCCTCACCGACGAAGCCGGCCGCGACCTGCTCACCGGCGAGGATCGTTCCGGGCTGGTGCGCCGCGCGCGCCTCGGTCCGCCGGGGGCCATGCTCTACCGCTTCGTTCCGATGGGCGACGCCACGCTGGCGCGCGCCGCCGATGACGGCCGCTACTGGTTTTTCTTCATCGTGCCGCGCACGTCGTTGGGGCCTTGGTTCCTGACGCCGGAGCATCTCTTTTTTTTGGTCGCTGCGGTGCTGCTGTGCTATTGGCTGACGTACCACCTGACGCGCCCGGTGGCCGATCTGCAGAAGGCCGTGGAACGCTTCGGCCGCGGCGACCTTTCGGCGCGCGCCGGCTCCACGCGCCGCGACGAGCTGGGCCAACTGGCCCGCACTTTCGACCGCATGGCCGGCCGCATCGAAACCCTGCTGGCCGCGGAGCGGCGGCTCCTGCTGGATATCTCGCACGAACTGCGGTCGCCCCTGGCTCGGCTGGGAGTGGCCGTGGAGCTGGCGCGCTCGGGCGCCGATTTGGACTCCGCGCTCAACCGCATCCAACGGGAGTCCGACCGTCTCAATGCCCTGGTGGGACAGCTTCTGCAGGTGACGCGCGCCGAAGGCGATCCCAACTCGCTACGCCGCGATCCGGTGCGCTTGGACGAACTGGTGCAGCAGTTAGTGCAGGAGTCCGAAATCGAAGCTGGTGCGCGCGGCTGCGAACTGCTGTATCGCAACCACGAGGCTCTCACCGTGGAAGGCGATCCCGAGCTGTTGCGGCGCGCGGTGGAGAACGTGATCCGCAACGCCATCCGCTATTCGCCGCGGGGCCGGGCGACGGAAATCACGGTGGCGCGGCGCGAGTCGAAAGCCATCGTGCAAGTTCGCGATTTTGGACCAGGCGTCCCGGAAGAGGCTCTGCCGCGCCTGTTCGACGCGTTTTACCGGGTGGAGAAAGATCGCGACCGTTCGAGCGGCGGCATCGGCCTGGGTCTTTCCATTGCGCGGCGCTCGATCGAGTTGCACCAGGGAAGCATTCGCGCCCGCAACGCGAATCCGGGACTGGAAGTGGAACTGGAACTCCCCCGGCGAGTGTAAGGCAGAATTAGTGGGGCAGACGCGGCGGTCTGCGCGGGCCCCCTGGACCCGCTGTCCGCTCGAAGGTTCAAGCGCTTGCCACTCGCGAAAAGCCGGCCGGGGGGCCGGCTGCGGACGAGGGCGTCCGCCCCACCCGGCCTTGCGGCAGCCGTAAAATGAAATCGGCATGCTAACGGAACGGGCGGCGGCACCCACGGGCTGGCTGGCGCGCTGGACGCGGGTGTCGTTGCGCGGCAAGAGCGTCGCGGTGCTGGCGGTTCCCCTGGCGGCCCTGTTCGCCGCGCTCGCTCTCATTTACTTCGCCGAAGGCGACGTGGCTAATGCCGACCAGATGGTGACGCGTTTCTACGATACGCGCGCCGCGCTGGTCGGGCTGCGCACTTCGCTGGGGGACGCCGAAGTGGCCATGAGCGGATATCTGGCCGCGCGGCAGGATTATTTCCTGGCTGCGTACCAGCGGTCGCGGCAATCCGTCAACCACTCGTTGGACGATCTGGCGCGTCTGACGTACGGCACCGCCGAAGCTGTGGAAGTGCTTAAGATCCGGCGCCAGGCGGCTGAGGAGATCGCGCTCCTCGACCAGTGGCCGAAGTACAGGGACGACGCCCGAGCGCTCGAAGAATTGCAGAAGGCCTCCTTTGCAGAACGCCTGGGCGACATCGGCCTTTTCACCGAAGAGCAGGAGCGGCGTTTCTTCGCTGCGCGGTACCTGCGCGACGTCAAGCGCCAACGGCTGCTCCGCACCGTGATGGCGTGCGGAGTGCTGGGCCCGCTGGTCGCGCTGTTCATGCACCTGATCGTGTCGGGCCGCATGGTGCGGCGCATCCAGGCGGTGGAAGAAAACGCCCGGCTCCTGGCGCTCGGGCTTCCGCTCGACCCGTTCCCGTCCGGCACGGATGAAATCGCGGCGCTGGCGCGCCAGTTGGACAACGCCGCTTACCTGCTGCGCGAGCGCGAACGCGAAGTGCTCGAAAGCGAGGCCCGCTACCGCGACTTGTTTGATCGCGCGCCCATCGCCTTCGAAGAAGCCGATTGCGAGGGCGTCGTGCGGCGGTTCAACCAGGCGGTCTGCGGCCTGCTGAAGTGCCCTCCGGATCGGCTTCTGGGACGGCACGCCTGGGACTTCGTGGCTCCCGACCAGCAGGAGGCCTTCCGCGCCGCCATGCTCGAGCGAATGGCAACCGGCGCCGAGATCTCGCCGTTCGCTTGCGACTACATCCTGGAGGATGGTTCGGGCATCTCGGTGGAGGTGCGCGAGAGCCTGGTTCGCAACAACCGCGGCGAAATCACCGGCATGGTTCGATCGCTGCTCGACGTGACCGAGCGCAACCTGGCCGAGGTGGCCGCCCGCAAGGTGGCGCAATATGCCTTGGAATTGCGCAACAAGAACGAGCAACTGGCGCGCGCGCTCGAAGCCGCCCGCTCCGCCACGGAGGCCAAGAGCCGCTTCCTGGCCAGCGTGTCGCATGAATTGCGCACGCCGCTGAACGGCATCATCGGGTTTTCCGAGTTGATGCACGACGGCAAACTGGGCCCCGTCACCGAAGAACATAAGGAGGTGCTCGGCGATATTCTGACCAGCGCGCGGCATCTGCTGCAGTTGATCAACGACGTCCTGGACCTCTCCAAGGTCGAAGCCGGAAAAATGGAGTTCCGGCCCGAGCCCAGCCGCATCCAAGCGCTGGTATACGAAGTGTGCGACGTGATGCGTCCGTTGGCGGAAAGAAAGGGAATCGTGCTATCGGTCGAAACCGCTTCCGATCTCACCGCGGTGATCGACCCGTCGAAGTTTAAGCAGGTTCTGTATAATTACCTTTCCAACGCCGTGAAGTTCACGCCGCAGGGTGGTAAGGTTGCAGTGCGTGCGACGCGCGAGGAGAATTCCTGGCTCAGGCTTGAGGTGGAGGACACCGGGATTGGCATCGCGCCCCAGGAGATTGGACGGTTGTTTCAAGAGTTTCAACAACTTCCAAACAATCGGAATGCCGACCAGGGAACCGGCTTGGGCCTCGCGCTGACGCGCCATATTGTCGAGGCCCAAGGCGGCTCGGTCGCCCTGCGGAGCATATTGGGATGCGGAAGCGTTTTTTCCGCGGTGCTACCTTTGGTTACCGTACCAACTCCTGGTGCTCTAAATAGTTATGGGACGTGAAACTTGGGACTGCTAAAAGACCGGGTGTAGGCTAAAATACAATTGCCATGGCTGGCGAGTCCATCTTAATCATAGACGATACCCCGGTTAACCTGAAGCTGACTCGCATCCTGCTGGTCAACGAAGGGTACAAGGTAATGACCGCGGCCAGCGGCGAAGAAGCGCTGGAATTGCTGCGCAGCTATCACCCGGCCCTGGTCCTGGCTGACGTCCAGTTGCCGGGCATCGACGGTCTTGAACTGACGCGGCGCATCAAGCGGAACGAGGCCACGCGCGAAATTGCAGTGGTGGCGCTGACCGCCTTTGCCATGAAGGGAGACGAGCAGCGGGCCGCCGAGGCCGGCTGCGACGGCTACATCACCAAACCCATCGACACGCGCACTCTCGGCGCGCGCATCCGCGGCTACCTGGACCGGCACGCGGAAAGCGCTGCCGCCAAGGCCGCGCCCGCAGCCGCAACCGCCGGCGAGCCGGCCGTCCCGGCGGCCGAAATGTTGGCCCTCCGCCGCCAGTTTCTCGCCGAAGGCCAGGAACGCGCGCGCCAACTGCTGCTCGACCTGGACGGGCAGTTCAATGCCAACGATACCGCCAAGGCAGTGCATACCTGGATCGGAACGGGAGGCCTGCTGGGATATATGGCCATCAGCCGCCAGGCGCGCGAAGCGGAGGCGGTGCTGCTGGAGCGGCCGCTCGAAAACGACCGGCTGCGCGAAGCTCTCACCAACCTGGCCCTGGCCTTCAACAGCCCGCGCGAGGCGCGCGAAGAGCCCATCTCGGAAACCATCGCGCAGGCGCTCGCCGGGAAACACGTGGCGCTGGTGTCTCTGCCTACCCCCGATTCGCTGCGCATGTGCGTAGCGCTCGAACGCACCCGCGGCATCCCGGTGTTTTTCGAAATCACCGAGCCGCCCCGTTCCGAAGCATTGCTGGATTGCGACTTGATCGTGATACATGTGCGGCCCGAAACCGCGGGCTCCGCATGGCTGGATGCGGCCACCATTCCCACGGCTCGGCCGGTCGTCTTCATGGGCAGCCGCGATCATCTGCTCGCCCTGAATCCGGTGGTGCAGGGGTTGGCCAGCGAGTTTCTGATGGACCCGTGGCAGCCGGATGAGGCGCTGGTGCGCCTGAGCCTCGCGCTTTCCAAAGACCGCACCCTCGCGCCGCGGGCCGCTCTATCGGGCGCGGTCGCCGGCAAAATCCGTGTCGCGGTGGTGGACGACGACCCCACCGTGCTCGCGCTGGTGCGAACCGCGCTCGAGAACTTCGGCATGGAATGCTTCATGGCCGCCGATGGTCCGAGCGCCCTCGATACCATCCGGCGGCAACGCCCGCACGCGGTCGTGCTCGACGTCAACATGCCGGAGATGGATGGCTACGAAGTGCTGGCGGCCATACGCCGCGAAGGGATTCCGATTCGCGTGCTGCTGCTCACCGCGCGCCAGCAGGAAGGTGACGTGCTGCGCGGTTTCGCCTTGGGGGCGGACGACTATGTCGTCAAGCCTTTCAGCCCTATGGAACTCGTGGCGCGTTTGAAACGGCTGCTGTCGCGATGACCTGGATCGAACTTTCCGTGGCCGCGCTCCTGCTGGGCGGCTACGCACTCTTGTTCGGCGTGTTGCTCGGCGTGGTGGCGCGTCGCGCGTCGCGCGTACGCCGCTCAGCCGCCACTGCCGAAGCGCTGGTGCCGGAGATCCGCGACGCGCTGGTGAACTACCTCGCCGGCAGCAACGACGAGACGCGCATCCGCGAGTTCGTGCGCACCAACCGGCTCGATGTGGGAGATGCCGTCCTGTCGTTTCAGGGAACTGTGAGCGGAAGCGCGCGCGACCGGCTCTGCGACCTGGCCCTCGAACTGGCCCTGGTGCACGACTGGGGCCAGGACACCCGTTCCAAAGAGCCCGCCGTACGCCGCACGGCGTACGCGCGGCTGGCTTTCGTGTGCGCATACGAGCCCTGCCAGCGCGTGGTGGGCGACCTGGTGACGCGCGCCCTGGAGGATGCCGATCCCGAGGTGCGGCTGCCGGCCGCGCGCGCCCTGATCCAATCGGGAACCATCGCGGAGATCGGTCAGGTATTTGAGCTGGCGGCTTCGCAGAACCTGCTGATCCGCATTCTGCTGACGGAGGACCTGCGCAGGTACGCCGCGGAGCTCTGCGCTAACACGGTCCCAGCCATCCTCAAGTCCGGCGATCCCAAACGCATTCTGGCGGTGCTCAACATGCTGGTGGCTTGGGAACGGGCGCTGCCGCTCACCGGCCTCCACGAGTTGCTCAATCACCACGACCGCGAGATCCGCGTCGCCGCCCTGCGATTGGCTCCGTTGGTGCCGCTGACGCCCGAAAACCAGAATGCGATTCTGCGCGAACTGACCGATAGCGACACCGAGGTGAGCACTGCGGCGGCGTTGACGGCGGCCCGCCTGCGGTTGCGGGACGCCATGCCCTCTCTGGCTCGTTGCGTGCGAACCGGGACGGCGGAACTGGCGCGGATGGCCGCATCGGCCATGGCTGCCATGCCTCCGCAAGGCTGGGAGACACTGCAAGAGTTGGCCGGCGGACCAAACCCGGCCGCTTCCTTCATCGCCTCCGCTGCGTTGGATAAGGCCAAACGAAAGGCGGAGGCTTGATGGAATCCATCGGCGCGGCGGTCTTCTGGACGGTGCAGGCGCTCGCCGTGCTGCTCTTCCTGCTGGGCATAGGGGCGTTCCGGGTGCTGGTGCAGGGCTGCTTCACGCTGCGGCGCAGAGCCCGCGCCGGCTCGCCCGACTACAAGGACGCGCTGCTCAAATCCGCGCTGGCGCCGGCTGTGACCACCATCGCGGTCCCGCCCGACGCGTCGCCGGAATCCCGCCAGTTCGCGCGCCGCCTGCTCGATCTGCATTTCGGCCGGAACGAGGTGGTAATCGTCCTGGACGGCCCCTCCGAAGCCGAGATGGAGACCTGGCGCAGCGAGTTCAAGCTGTACCAATCGGCGCGCCCCGTGGAGCGCAAGCTGCCCACCGCGCCAGTCCGTGGCGTCTATGAATCGCGCGACCCGGTCCGCGTGGTGGTGGTGGACAAGGAACCCGGGGGAACCGCGGACGCCTGGAACGCCGGTGTGAATGTAGCCACTTCCCCGGTGATCGGGCTGCTCGAGCCGGAGAGCGAATTCCCGCCGACGGTGTTGCTGAGCATGATCCAACCGATGCTGGAGGCTTTCGATGAGACCGTCGCGGTATGCGGGGGCGAATCGATTCCGGCGGCTGCGGATCTCACCTCCCGTTGGGGGGCACTGGAATCGTTGCGCGCCTGGATGACTCGCGGGGCAGCCTTCGCCAGTCGCAACCTGGTCTTACCGATTCCCGGCAGCGCCGTGCTGGCGCGGCGCGACGCGATCGTCACTTCCGGCGGCTTTACTGGCGGCGCACTGGAATTGATTGTGCGGCTGCACGGGTTCGCGCTGGCGTCGCAGAAGCCTTATCGCATTGCCTTTCTGCCCGCGCCTGTCAGCTATGGCCGCACGCCGCGCGGCATGGCGGAACTGCGCCAAATGGTGCGGCGTGACCAACGGGAACTGGCACGCGCCTTCCGCAACCGCAGATCGCTGGCGGGGCCCTTCGGCTGGCGCATGCTACAGGACCTCTATCTCGACCGCTTCGTTCGTCCCAAGCTGGAAACGGCGGCGTACGTGCTGGCGGCAGCCGGCCTGCTAATGGGTTGGGTGGATTGGAAGCTCGCCGGTTTCGTGCTGCTTTCCACCGCCGCGATGGGAATCGTGCAGTCGTTGGGAGCGGTTGTCCTGCGGGAAGTGGCGCAGCCCGCCAGGTCCGGCCCGGCGCAGATCGCCTCTCTATTCCTGGCAGCCATCCCGGAGAATCTGGGCTATCGCCAGCTACGCAATCTCTGGCTGATCGAGGACTCTTTTGCCTCCGCGGGCGCCGTAAAGCTAAACCGCGGGAGGATTGTCGAGAGCCATCCGCCAGCGGCTTCCGCCACTCCCACGAAAAAGTAGTTACCCATCGCAGCCCCGGCCGCAAACCATCGTACACTAGGGAATCATGGCGAATCGCGGGCGGTTTCCATCATGAGCCACTACGTTGTCACCGGAGGGGCTGGCTTCATCGGCTCCGCGATTGTGCGCGGCCTTTTGCGGGAAGGCGCAGCGCGGGTTGTGGTCATCGACAACCTGCTGACGGGGCGCGAATCCAACCTGGAAGAGGTGCGGAAATCGGTCGACCTGCAGCGGGCCGACATCCGCAACTACGCGGAAATTGCGCCGCTCATCCGCGGCGCCGCCGTCGTGTTTCACGAAGCTGCGATTCCATCCGTGCCGCGTTCCATCGACGATCCGGAGCCTTCGCACGAAGTGAATATCAATGGCACATTCAACGTGCTCCGGGCCGCGCGCCAGGGACAGGCCGGCCGGGTAGTCTACGCGGCTTCCTCTTCGGCCTATGGCGACACCGAGGTGCTTCCCAAAGTGGAGACCATGGCGGCTTCTCCCAAATCGCCCTACGCCTTGCAAAAGCTGGTGGGTGAACACTACTGCAACATCTTTGCCAAGGTCTACGGAATGGAGACCGTGGCGCTTCGCTATTTCAACGTCTACGGACCGCGGCAGGACCCCTCCAGCGCCTACTCCGGCGTGCTCTCGCTGTTCATCAAAGCCGTTCTGGAGCGGCACTCGCCGACCATCCTGGGCGACGGAGAACAATCGCGCGACTTCACCTACGTGGACGATGTGGTGGCACTGAACCTATTAGCAGCACACGCCCAGGGAGTGGCCGGCAGAATCTACAACGGCGGCAACGGCGGCCGCATCACGCTGAACCAGGCATGGGCGCTTTTACAAAAGCTGGAAGCCGTGGAAATTCCCGCGAACTACGGGCCTCCACGCGCGGGCGATGTGCGCCATTCGCAAGCCGATACTACAGCCGTGACCCGCGACCTGGGCTATCGACCGCGGTTTTCCTTCGAAGAAGGAATGCGCCTGACGCTGGAGTGGTACCGCCGGGATCTGCAGCAAGGGGACAAGCCCAATCATGGAAATCAGCCATAGCGAAGTCGAGCCTGCGACCGTGGTGGTCAAGCTTGCCGGCAAGTTGATGCTTGGCCGCGAGGGCGATCAGATCGTCAGTCTGGTGGAGAACCTGATCGGCCAGGGAAAGCGCCTCTTCATCTTCGACCTGGCGGCGGTGGGCGCGATTGACAGCACCGGCATCGGCCGCTTCATATCGAGTTTCAACAAGATCCTGGCTGTCGGTGGAGAGATGCGCATGGCCGGCGCCCGCGGCCACGTCCTGCAATCGTTCCGCGTGAGCCTGCTGGATAAGGTCTTCCGCTTTTACCCCAACGTGGACGCAGCGCTGTAACCCGCTTTTCTACCAGACATTCGGTGGTGATGTGGCCTGTCCCACGTCACTTGTGGGTGAAGATCGTAAGATCGATGGCGTTGGCCATGGCCTCATAGCCGGCGTTGTTGGGGTGCAGATGGTCGCCGGGATCGAACTCCGCGCGGAAGCGCTTGGGATTGGCGGGGTCGCGCGTGGCGGCTTCAAAATCGACGACGGCGTCGAAGGCGTGGCTGGTGCGGATCCAGTTATTCACGGCCTCGCGCACGGCTTCGCCCTCGGGCCGCGCGTAGTTGGCGCCCTCATAGGGCGTGAGAGTGCAGCCGATCACCTTGATGCCGTGGTCGTGGGCGGCCCCGATGAGTTGCTGGTAGCCGCCGATGATGTCTTCGGCGGTGACGGTTTCCTTGGGGTCCACGGCGCCATGGCCGATGTCGTTGATGCCTTCGAGGAGCATCAGCCACTTGACGCCGGATTGGCCGAGGACATCGCGGTCGAAACGGCCCAGGGCGCTGACGCCGGTGATGTCGCGCAGGACGCGGTTGCCGCCGATGCCCTGGTTGGAGACGCCGATTTCCGCTGTCTTGGGGTTCTTGGCGAGGCGCGCGGCCAGCAGCGCGGGCCAACTGTGATCGGTATTGACGGTGGACTGAGCGCCATCGGTGATGGAATCGCCAAATGCGACCACGGCGGCGGCTTTGGCGGGCGCCAGGACGTCGATCGAGGAGAGCCAATAGTAGGCGGCGGTGGTGACAAGCGGATCGGCGATGGCCGGCTGCGCGGTGGCGTTGCCCTGCGATACATAAGTGGTATGGAGGCCGGTGCCATGGGCGTTGGGCGCACCGGTCTCAACGGGGAAATAGAGGCTGACGGCGAACGTGGCGAGGGGTGCGAAGGTGAGATCGACCGGGTCGCTGACCAGGGCCATACCAGGGCCCAACGTGCACTTGGGGTTGCCGTTGAAGAGCAGCGCGCGGTCGGATGCGGCGACGATTTGCGAGTCCTTGTCACGGAGCGCGATGTGCGCGGCGCCGATTTCCACCGGCGGGGCGCCGAACGCGTTGGCGAACTTAACGCGCAGCCGGTGCCCGCCGATGCTGGCGCGGACGATCATGCGGACAGTCTGATCGGCAAAGCCGCGTGCGTTGATGGACTGCTGCGGATTGGGGTTGGCGGGCGCGGCCGGCAGAGGCTGCACACGCGCGAGGGGCGGCGAAGTGGCCCAGGTGGTGACCCAATGCTCGTGGTTGGCGGGCTGCCCGGACAAGGGAATGCCGGCGAGCGTCGCGAGGATGAGGATAGGCAGCAGCTTGCGGATCATGCGTGTACTCCTTCGATTCGAGAGATAGGCAGAACGCTTATTATAAGACCGGTGGCCGCGGCTTGCTTCGGGGTGCGGGGCGATGAATAATGAATGCCATGAAGGTCGTCTGTCTGTTGCTGGCCGGCGCCGCAATGCTGGGTGCGCAGGTGGTGGAGGGGGCGGTTTCCAACTCCGTAACCCGACTCGGCGTGAGCGACGTGCAAGTGCGTCTGCAAAGGATGGAGCTTCCCCGCGGAATCAGCCCGCTAACCGACGCGCAGCTATTGGCCGAGGCGCAGCAGGAGCCATACGAGGCTCTGACGGATGTTTCAGGCAAGTTTTTCACATCGAGGGCGTGAAGGACGGCAAGTATAGCGTCACCTTCTTCCGGGAGGGCTTTTCCGCTCTTCGTAGCGGCGTCACGCCAGTGGAAGTGAAAGCTGGCGATCCGCTGGAGTTGGAACTCAAAATGACGCCTCTGGGCCGCGTGACCGGACGCGTTCTGGACGGCAAGGGGCACCCGGTATCGGGCGCCAGGCTGGTGCTATGGAGCAGTTCCGCCGGAACGCAATCGCGAGTCGCCGACGAAAATGGTGAGTTTGCCATGGAAAATGTGGGCGGCGGCACTTACACGCTGGCGGCTGGTGCGCCCGATGAGTGGGATCCGCCTGAGCCGGTAGAGGGCAAGAAACAGGCTTGGGCGCTCACTTACTATCCGGGCATCGTACACGCGGATAGCGCGGCCAGAATCGTGGTGCCTCCGGGTAGTGAGGTGACTGGTCTCGAGATCAAGCTGCTGGCCGAGCCGCTATGGCATGTGAGCGGCGTGGTCTTGGGCACGGATGGGAAGCCGGTCCCGGCAGCCAACGTACGGTTTTCTAGGGGCTTGGGCGCAACCACGGACGAAGACGGCAAATTCGAGCTTGCCGCCGTCGACGGAAGTTATCGAGCGACTGTGGAGGTTACAGATGAAGAAAGTACTCTGCACGCGGAGAGCGAAGTGCTGGTCTCGGGGAAGGATGTGAGCGATGTCGCATTGCGCCTGACGGCGCCGTTCAAGGTTCATGGGACGCTCACATACGATCCACCGCGCCCGCCGGACAGCAAGGCCAGCACTGCGATTTCCCTGACGGGAGAGACGGCCCCTGGGGTACGCTTCATGTCGAGCGCCAAAGTGGAAGGCGAGACCTTCAGGCTTCCTGACATCTACGCGGGCACTTACACGCTGCTCGCTTCGGAACCGGAGCCGCCTTACTATCTGGCGTCTGTCCGCGTAAGCGGTCAGGATGGCATGGCTGGGCCGGTATATCTGAGTTCGGGGAACGACCAGGCGGAGATTGTTTTTCGCGCCGGTGGTGGTGCGGTCTCGGGAAACGTCGAGGACTGCCAAGGCGGCGTGGTGGAGGTGATCCCGGTCCGGGAGAATCTGCGGGGGCCGATGCCCGCAAGGTTCGACCGTTGCGACGCTCTGGGACATTTCACCATCCAGGCAGTGCGGCCCGGCGATTACTACGCGCTGGCGGTCGCGCCCATCCCGAACATACCGGTTGCGCTGGCAACGCTGCTGCAGCAAGCGACCAAGGTGACGGTGCGGGCAGGCGAGACGACGCACGTGGATTTGAAAGCGGTGAAGGTGCCGGGCCAGTAGCTGCGAGAAATACCGTTTGCGTGATCCGAGCCGCGACCGTCAGGGAGCGATTTACGAAGTGAGCTCTACAGGTGGTACAGCATCACATACACCACCACGCCGGTGACGCTGACATAGAGCCAGATAGGGAGCGTCCAGCGGGCGATGCGGCGGTGCCTGTCGTAGCGCGCTGCCAGGCCGCGGCGCAGCGTGATGATTGCCAGCACGGGCACCGTCGCGGCCAGAACCGTGTGAGTGCCCAGGATAGAAAAATAAACCGTGCGAATTACTCCAGTTTTTGGGAAATGAACCGATCCTACTTGCAGGTGATAGACGATGTAACACACCAGGAAGAGGCAGGACGTAATGAAGGCCGTGATCATCACGCGGCGGTGCTGCGCGATCTGCCTGCGGCGGATGAGCGTGTAGCCCCAGACCAGGAGTACGGCGGCGGTGGCGTTGAGCACCGCGTTAATGGTAGGCAGCACGGGCGTCGTCATGGGCGTTCCTGCTCCAGTTGTCGCACATCGTGCAGCAGGTTGCGCATGAAGGCGTCTTCGCCGTAAGTGTAGAAGCCGCGAATCTGGCGCCGGCGATCCACCAGGACGAAGCGCGTGCTGTGGGTCAGACTGCCATCGACGCTATTCAGCTTGAAGGCGTGGACGCCAAGATCGTTGAGCTTGTCCATATCGCCGGTGAGAAAAAACCAGCGCGACGGATCCTGTTTGAAGTGGCGGGCGTAATCGGCGAGCACGGGCGGGGTGTCGTGAGCCGGATCGACGGTCATGGAAACCAGCCGAACGTCGGGGAATTCAGCCGTAGAGTTTTGGAGCTGGCGCATCTGGGCGCTCATCAGGGGGCAAGGGCCGGTACAGGTGGTGAAAATGAAATCGGCCACCCAGACGTGGCCGTCCAGAGTCTTGCTGTCGAAAGGCTGGCCGGTTTGCGCGGTGAGCTGGAACGGCGGAATCTCGCCCATCACGGGAAGCGGGCTGGGCTTGAGGCAGGAAACCAGCACCAGGAGCGAGGCGGCGAACAGAACGGCTTTCATGCGGCGCTCTTGGTGGACTTCTGCGCGGCCATGAAGCCGGAAATCAACAGCAGCACCAGGCCGAATGCGGCGGTCACGATGGTGCTTGCAAAAGCGCCGGGATGGGCATTGGGCAGGCCCAGCAGGCCGTTCAGCAGGGTGATGGAATAGGTGAGCGGGTTGATCCACATGATGGCGCGGATGACGCCGTGCGCGGTGGCCATGGGGAAAAGCGAGCCGGAGACCATCCACATGGGGACGAGCAGCAGGTTCATGATGGCGTGAAAACCGGCGGTGGACTCCATCTTCCAGGCGATGACGAAGCCCAGTCCGGTGAGGGTGAAGGAAATCAGAAAAATGGCGGCGGCGATGGGGATGAGATCGAGCGGATGAATGGAGACGCCGGCCAGCGGCGCGAAGGCCAGGAAGATCAGGCCCTGTATCCACGCCAAGGTGGCCGAGCCGAGGATTTTTCCGAGCACCATACTGGTGCGCGGCGCCGGCGATACCAGCATGGAGAGCAGGAAACCTTCGCGGCGGTCTTCGATGATGGAGATGGTGGAAAAGATGGCGGAGAACATCACCGTCAGGACCAGTGCGCCGGAATAGAAGCGGCCGAGGTCGTTCGAACCGTATCCGATCAGCAGCCAGAAAACCAGCGGCGACGCCACCACGCCCAGCACGCGGCTCTTCTGGCGCCAGAAGCGCACCAATTCGCGCTGCCAGAGCGTAGCGGCGGGCAGGAAGAAGCTACGCAATGGAGGCTCCTGTTTCGTGGACGAAAACGTCTTCGAGAGTGGGCTTGTGCAGACCGACGGAATCGATCGCGCCGGGAAAAGCCTCCACCACTTCGGTGATGAAGCGGTGGCCGTCTTTGATTTCGACGCGCAACTGGCCGTCCATCACGCTGGGATGCACGCCGAAGCGCTGCTCGATGGCGGCGGCCATGGCTTGGGGATCGGCCACTTCGAGCACCACCACGTCGCCGCCGATGCGCGCGCGCAGTTCGGCGGGCGTGCCATGTGCGACGATCGAGCCCTGGTGGAGCAGGATGAGGCGGTCGCAGCGTCCGGCTTCTTCCAGAATGTGGGTGGTGAGCAGAATGGTGACGCCTTCGTTTTCGCGCAGGTTTTCGACGTGGCGGGAAAGGTCGCGGCGCGCGGCCGGGTCGAGGCCGCTGGAGGCTTCGTCCATGAGCAGGACCTGGGGCCGATGCAGCAGAGCTTTGGCGATTTCGACGCGGCGGCGCAATCCGCCGGAAAGGGTCTCGACCAGGTCCTTACGGCGATCGGCGAGGCCGAGGCGCTCCATGGCGCGCTCCATGCGTTCGCGCAGATCGGCGCCGCTCAATCCGTGGAGGTGGCCCTGGGCGCGGAGGTTTTCTTCCACGGTGAGGGCTTTATCGAGGCTTTGCGTCTGGAAGACTACGCCCACCGAGCGGCGCACGGCGGCGGGGTCGCGTTCCACGTCGTGACCGGCGATGACGGCGGTGCCGGAGGCGGGCACCATCATGGTGGAAAGAATACGGAACAGCGTGGATTTGCCGCCGCCGTTCGGCCCGAGCAGGCCGAAGATTTCGCCCTTCTTTACTTCGAAGCTGACGTTCGAGAGCGCGACGCGGTCACCATAGCGATGGGTCAGATTTCTTACTTCGATCACAGACCAGGCCTATCCAGGAGCATGAGCCCATAGATGAGCGGGAGATACAATACCGAGGCGATCAACACGCCGCGCGCCCGCACCAGACTGCGCTCGAGCGCGACGCGTACACCCGAATATAAGAACCAGAGGCCCAAAAGCAAAGCTCCTACAACATAGATGCGGCCCGACATCCCGAGGATGCCGGGGATCAGGCTGACGGGGATGAGCGCCACGCCGAAGAGCACGATCTGGCGGGCGGTGGAGCGGCAATCGGGCTCGACCACCGGGAGCATGAGGATGCCGGCGCGGGCGTAGTCCTCTTTGTACATCCAGGCGATGGAATAAAAGTGGGGGAATTGCCAAAGGAAGAGGATGGCGAAGAGCACCCAGGATTCGCGCGTGATGGCGCCGGCGGCGGCGGCGAAACCGATCATGGGCGGCATGGCGCCGGGGATTGCGCCGATGGTAGTGGACCACCAGGTGCGCTGTTTCAGGGGAGTGTAGAGGAACAGGTAGCTGGCCAGGGTGAAGGCGCCGATGGAGGCCGAGAGCAGGTTGACGCCGAGCCACAGTTCGAGGAAGCCGGCGACGGAAAGGGCGGCGCCGAACGCCAGCGCGCGCGGCGCGGAGAGGCGGCCGGAGGGCAGCGGGCGCGCGGAAGTGCGGCGCATGTGGCGATCAGCCTCGCGTTCGTACCACTGGTTGAGCGCGGCGGTGCCGGAGGCGATCAGGCCAGTGCCGAGAATGGTGTGAAGGAACGGCCAGAAGTGGATGGCCCTAAGGAAGCCGAGCCAGTTGGGCCCGCCGGGCAATCCGAAAAAATAGCCAATGCCCGTGCTCATGAGAATGAGCCAGGTAATTCGCGGCTTAGTGAGTGCTATGTAATCGCGCATCCGGCGACAGCCATCCCTCCGCGGGCCAGATTCGGCCGCGCGTGTTCATCGTGTCAGTATACCCTATCGGATGCGCGGGCAACGAAGCAAGCTTCGCCCGCGTGGGCTATTTAGGCGTGGAAGTTTCCAACGCTTGAGCTGCGTCCGCGGCCCAAGTCCGAAGGACGAAAGTGTGTAGCCCAGTGCGCCAGCACTGGGAACCGCCGCGCAGGACGCGTCAGCCCTGGGAACGGGGCGGAAGGATCCGTGCCCGGGTGCATGTTTCGCCCCGTTCCGAGGCTGGTTAATGGGCAGCGACCCGGGCCGAGGGTTGTGCGCTCTGGGCTACGATCTCTCGCCCGGGCTGTGTGCGGGGCGGACGCCCTCGTCCGCGCGTGACCCCCTGGCCGCGCTCTTGCCAGTTATTTCCACGAAACGCTCTCGCCGCCCAGCAGCACCACGTCGAAGATCGCTGCGCTCGAGTGACTGAATTCCACCGGCGTCAGTTTGCCGGCGTACGGCTTCAAGACGATCAGGTTCGGCACGTCGGCTGGGCGCGGTGAACCACCGCCCGCCAGGATGGCCAGCCGCACCGAGCTTCCCAGGTTCAGCCTCACATCGTTGCCGTTCACCGTGGCGTGCAGGAACGGGTTCACCGCGACCTGCCGGGGAACCACCACGCACATGGTGGACCCGGACTTTTCGCAGGTGGCGTTATCGGCTCTCATGGCCTGCGTCAAACGGTCCAGTTCGGCCGGCGTGGAAGCGCCGATCACGATTTCCGTGATGCCGTTATCCGCCGGGTCGGTTTTGTAGAACATCCGGTAGTAGCCGGCCAGCGGCGGGAACTGGAACCAGTTGGTTGCCGGCTCGGCCTCCGGCTCTTTCCTGCCCGCTATGGTGCGTTCGGCCCCGAGCGGTGTGATGGTGGAACCGGAGCCATCCGGTTTCAGCCGGAACGCGTACCAGGCGGTTTCGTAACCGATCAGATTGGACGATGCCCTGACGCCAACGTCCAAGTGGGCGCCGCTGCCGGTGACGCTGGTGGTTTCCAGAATGGGCGCATCGGAGGCCGTGCCTTCCTTCAGCACCGGGCTCACCACCTGCAACTCGTTTTGCGGGCCCAGGTCGATATAGCCCTTATGGATATTGTCGGCGTGCAGCAAACGGTATGCCGCCGAAGGATCGAACGGCAGCGATTCCAGGATGCGCATCGCCAGAACCAGGCCAGTGTGGGGTGCCAGGCAGCCCTGCGCTTCGGCCTCGGTGGTCCATTGAGCCAGCCATCCAACCGGCTGCTTCAACAGGATGTCGCGCGAGATCGTGAGCCGCACCTTGTTCTTCTTGCGCGGCAGCACGGTGATGGCATTCGAGTCCGGTGCGCAGGCCGCGCGCCACTGAACCACCGCTGCTGTCAGCGTGGCCTGGGAAAGATCGGGCTGAACGACTCCCGGCGGAACCAGGACGCGGCCTTGCGGAGCTAGCCGGTACGTGATCGGCTTCTTGGCGCCGCAGCCCGCGAGGCACACAATGGCCGCGAGGCTCAATAGCAGCGGAACCGGAGAGCGGCGTGCGGAACTCATGCTAAAAATTTAGCACACAATACATCAGAGGAAGGGGCTTCGTACCGTCAGCGAGCCGAAGCGCTGACCGTGGCTCAGATCTTCGCTCCACAAAGTGGCGCAACCCAATTCGATGGCGCTGTTGAGGATAAGGGCGTCCCACCAGGAGACCTTGTAGCGGCGCTGCAATCGCGCGGCACGAATCAAGTCGGTATGTTGAGGCACGTGAATGATCCATCCAGCCAGGTCGGCCAGGACTTCTTCCGCTTCCCGGCTGGGCATGGCAAGTTTCTTCGTGGCTGCGGCGTAAAATTCCGAAAGCACCTGAATGCTGATTGCGCCCGAGCCTGAATCGAAGAGGCGGCCCAGGAGTTCGCCCGAGAGTTCATGCTTCTTGCCGGCGTGGCCGTCGTGAGCGTAGATGAAGATGTTGGTATCGACGAACTCAACGCTCATGCAATTCCTCGCGGCTCCAACGGATCACGCCGCGGGTGTGGCGATCCGGTGCGCGCCGGATGCGATCGAGAAAACGCCGTTTGGCCTTCTCGGAATCCGAATTTCGATCGATCATTTGTCGTATGGCTTCGGCCATGAGCGCGGTCATGGATTGGTTGTTGGCAGCAGCGTAGACTCGGAACCGGCGGAGCAGGGGCTCGGGAAGGCTCAGGGTAACGTTTTTGTGATCCGCCACTTTCATGTATTTCAGTGTATCACGGAAATATGTGAGATTTTCCCGGCGGTGCGAGAAACAGCAGGAAATGCTCCAGCGTAATCGGTGGCCCGATGCTGCTATAGCGTGCCACCTTGTCCGCCAAGCCGGCGCAGTCGGGACAGAAAACGGCGCACGGCTGCGGACCTATCGCCGGATAGTAGCGCGCCGATGCGTTTTCCACGCCGGTATGCACGAAGCGGACGTTCGGGTTGCGTTCCAGAAGGAGCGCCTGGAATGGGTATTCCAGTTGGTTGCGGCTGATGTCGATGCCCACCGTCCGGCAGCCCGAGGCGGCCGTGAGACGGATGGCCGGCAAGTACGACGCGCGATTGTTCCACTGCTTCATGTCGGCGAAGTAGTTGTCCTGCCGTGAAGTGATAAACAGGTTGCGCGGACCGTGCAGTGGCCGCGTCCAGTTTTCGAACAGCGCGGCGCGCGTGTTGTTCACCAGAAAGAGGCACAGCGCGATGGCCAGGATGTTGGGCCGCAGCGCCTCAAGCAAACACGCGGCCAGCGGCGCGCCCAGAACGAAGAGGGGCAGCTCCAGGCGCGCCAGAAAAGGCTGCCACTTCAGGTAGAAACAGAAAAGGAGAAACGCCGCCAGTAGCGCCAGCCCATAAACCGTCCACGCGCGGCGCCGCGTGACGGCCGCGAATGCCACGGCGGCGCCCAGCAGCAGCAGGTGCCAACGGTTGTTGGCGTCAACCTCGTGGTTCTTGGCGTTGCGCGGCGGTTCGTAGGTGGCGTAGCGCCAGGTCGTCGCGGGGTCTTGCGGGTCGATCCCCAGCCAGCGGTGAATACCGACCACCGCGTCGAACACCGCCTGGTTCCAGCGCGGGCTGCGCGCGCCCAGTTGCTCGGATGTATTTCGCAGCGCGTTGGAGACCGTCGATTGCCAGCCGGGATGATCGTTGCGCCACCGGTAGACGCCGTCGCCTTCGGCGGAATCGTAGCCCAGCGGCGAACCGGACAGGCTCAGATTGCGGAGGTACTGCGGAGTGTTGATCAGCAACGCGCCGCACGCCAGGAAGCCGGCCATCCGCAGCATCGCCCTCAAAGGCGGCGGCCGATAGAGCAGCAGGATTGCCAGCATCGGTGGCGCGAACAGATAGGCGGTGGCCTTGGTGGCGAGCGCCAGTCCGAAGGCCAGCCCCGCAAACGGCGCGTTGCGGCGTGCCGCGAAGAATAGCAGGCAGACCAGCCACAGCGCCAGCAGCGAATCGTTCTTCGCGCCGGATGCCTGCAGAATTGCGTTCGGCAGAGTCGCGCAGTAGAGCGCGGCAAATGCCTGCCCCCTGCCGCTCAGGCCCAGCGTGCCCGCGAGCGCCGAGACCGCTACAATGCCGCCCAGGAACCCGCCGAAGGCGATGAGGTTGATGAAGTGGTCACCGCCGGAGAGCACGTACGTGTGCAGCATGATGTATTCGGCCAGCGGCTGCATTGTAATCTGGTTGAAGTAGGGCGTCGGGAAAAACGCCACGCTGCCGGCCTGCGCCCAGTAGACGACGCGTGGCATGTGGTAAGCCATGGCGTCGAAGGTGTTGGGCGGGCTCAGCACCGCCGTGAGCCCCACCACCCCCGCGATCGCCGCAATCACGGCGGCGATCGACGCTTCCAGCGGCCGAATTGCCACACGCGGCAACCCACGCCGGTGCCGCCATACCCACACCGCCGCGGCCGTCGCCACCGCCGTCCACGCCACTGCCAGCGGCACGCGGTGCAGCAGGTGAAACGGACTCAGCAGTTCGGTGATGGCCACGGTGATTCCGCCGAACAGAACCAGCGCTCGCAGTAGAGAATCTCGCAAACGTCATTCTATCCGGTTCACCGCGGAGGCAAATATTCAACGCGGAGACGCGGAGAAAAATTGAGGAGTTGGAGTTCGTGCAGAGATCGCCTGCGGGCGCCGCGCAGAGAGACGGGCTCAATCCAGATATTTGTTTTTCTTGGGTTTTCTCCGCTCTCCGCGTCTCCGCGTTGAAAACTCACAATGATGCTTCGACCACCCCGCCACCTGACATTTCTTGCGGGCCTTGCTTGCAAACCCCTCATTCGGGTGTAATATATTCACTGGACAAGTTGTACCCAGAGCGGATGCCGATGCGAGGATAGACTTGAGGGTTTAGGCTCGCTACTTCAGGACCAGTTCCCGGGCTAGTCATTCCCAGTAATCGGGTGTGGTTCGAAAGAGCCTGATGTCTGCCCTGCCCGCATTCGGTGGACGTTTTCTGGGCTGTTCTATATTGAACTCAGAGGGACAACGGCCGGCTCGGTCCGGCCATGGGGACAAGATGGCGAATTCAACGTTAGAGCCTCCTGGGGCGCCTGGCCCGCGGCCTGCGCCCAAGCCTTCACTGGTGCAGGCGCTTCGATCGATTTTTTCCAAAACCGAAGACCCCGATGAATCCAGAACCGTTGCCCGCCGCCGCCGTTTCGTGATGGCGGCTGTTCTGGGCACGTTGGGCGTCAATCTCCTGATGTTCCTGCGCTTCTTCTTCCCGCGCGCGCTGTACGAGCCGAAAACCAAATTCCTGATCGGCTACCCGTCGGATTTCGGTTTCGGCGTCGATACCAAATTTCAAAAGGACTTCCGGATTTGGGTGGTGCGCAATACCGAGGGCATCTTCGTGATCTCGGCCATCTGCACCCACCTGGGCTGCACGCCCGACTGGAAACCCAGCGAGAACAAGTTCAAGTGCCCGTGCCATGGCAGCGGTTACGACCCCGAGGGCATCAACTTCGAGGGCCCGGCGCCCCGTCCCATGGATCGCGCGCACGTGGAGCTGAATCCGGAAGGGCAGATTGTGGTCGATCTGAGCCACCTCTACTCGTGGCCCAAGGGTGACCCTTCGCAGTTCGGCGATCCGGGCGCCATCCTCCGGAACGTGTGAGGTTCGAATCATGGCAGACACCAACGGACACCCAGAAAAACCCGTAGACACGGGCAGTCCCGGCAATCCTGACGGTAACGGTTCGGGAAATGGCGGCAGCGCGGTAGCCAAGGTGCTGGCCAACGCCAAGGCCGTACAGGCGCGCGCCACCGGGGAACTGAAAGAGACCATCAAGGCGCCGGAGAAGACCGACGTCTGGAAGTCCGTCTTGCGCGTCAAGCACGACGAAACACCGCGCAGCCGCGCGCTCGGCGTGCTCTCGAACGTTTTCCTGCACCTGCATCCCGCCAAGATCAACCGCGACGCGGTGGCCTATAAGTACACCTGGGGCATGGGCGGCATGACCTTCTATGTCTACATCACGCTGGTCTTTACCGGCACGCTGCTGATGTTCTATTATCACCCGTCGAAG